>WJJR01000519.1 GCA_014729565.1 Candidatus Zixiibacteriota bacterium
ACGCGCGGAGAATGGATTCCCGCTTTCGCGGGAATGACAACAAGTTATAGCAATGATTAGAATTCCGTTCCGGTTTTCGGAAACGTAGCATGGCCAGTTCGACTCCGCTCACTGCAAGCGTCTCGGTCAAGCGGCACGGGCGAGGCGCCCGTACTACATCGCGTGTTCAATCGGAAGATAGTTCTGACAATCGCTCTAGAGCGCCATAGGGGTGACACAATTGCAGACAGACCGATCATCCCCCGTGTCGCCCCTGCAGGGCTTTGGTGGTTTTGCGGACCTGAATCACCGGGCTCACGCCCGGTGCTACGTTGTGCCGCCCCTTTGGGGCTGAAAGCTAGATTTGCCGAAGGTAAATTGAAAAATCTACCCCAGCCCCATCCGCTTCCGCAGCGCCAGAAACGTCCCCCGTACCGCACTGCGGGGCAGGACATTGACCCACAAGGTCGCCCGGCCCTGCTGGAGGATCTTCCAGCAACTCCAGGCAACATCGAGGCTGGGTGTGGCCATGCTTGCTGAGGCTGTATCCGAACTCGCAAAGGCGGCACGGGCGTCACGCCAGAGGAGGAGACTCCAGATGTCGAACGCCTGGACGGTCTCGTTGAACTTCTGCCCACCGCGAAACATCGTCTCCATCTGATCGATGAAATCGCTCAACTGTGGCTGAAAGGCCTTTTGCCAGAGCGTTTCGACATCGCTGCGCCAGGCGACTGATTCCTCATCGCACAACCGTAGTGCATGCCCCCAGCCGCCATCGGAGAGATGGGCGGCCATATGCGCCTGATCGGGCGCGGCGATGCCCTCATCGACCAGCCGCTGCGCAATCAACTCGGGATCGACGGCGGTGAAACGGATCGTCTGGCAGCGCGAGTGGATTGTCTGCGGGATGCGTCCGGGATCGGCGGTGGTGAGCACGAAATGCGTATTCGGCGGCGGCTCCTCGATACTCTTGAGCAGAATGCCGTGGACATTCGGCGCCATTTGATCGGCTTCACCAATGACCGCAACCTTCTTCCCGCCCTCCGCAGCGGTCTTGCTCAATTCCGTCTGCACATCGCGCACACGTTCAATCGCCAGGTTGGGCTTGCGATTGTACTCAATGACCGCGAATGGATTGTCGCGCTTGGTTTCCAGAAACGCCGCAATGTGCTCCTCGTCATCCTTTTTGGGAACGGGATAGAGCAGGTGCAGATCGGGATGAGTGAACTTGGCCGCACGTTTACATCCGCCGCATTCATGGCACGGACGATTGCCGCGTTCCGGCGCTTCACACAACAGCGCCTTGGCCGTCCACTGCGCCGCCGCCCACTTGCCGACCCCCTCGGGACCGACAAACAGATACGCCGTCGCCAGACGGTCGGCGTCGAGCGCCGCACGCAATGCGTGCCGGGCCGCATCCTGCTGCCAGAAGTACTGTGGAGTGTGAATGTCCGAAGCCGTCATGTGACCGGGACGTCACGATTGTGAAACTATCGTTTCATCGAATCCAGGAACCGCTCGTTGGTGCGTGTCTTGTTCATGCGATCGACGAGGAATTCCATGCCCTCGACCGGATTCATATCCGAGAGGAACTTGCGCAGAATCCACGTGCGATTCAAGGTCTCTTCGTCGAGCAGCAGCTCTTCTTTTCGTGTCGATGACCGGTTGAGGTCGATCGCCGGGAAGATACGACGGTTCGAGAGACGGCGGTCGAGCACCAATTCCATGTTACCGGTACCCTTAAATTCTTCAAAAATGACCTCGTCCATGCGCGATCCGGTTTCGATCAGCGCCGTCGCAACGATGGTCAGCGAGCCGCCCTCTTCGATGTTGCGTGCTGCGCCGAAGAAGCGCTTCGGACGCTGCAAGGCGTTGGCATCGACACCACCCGAGAGAATCTTGCCGGAGTGCGGGACCACCGCGTTGTGCGCGCGCGCCAGACGCGTGATCGAATCGAGCAGAATCACGACATCATGCTTATGCTCGACCAGCCGCTTGGCCTTTTCGATCACCATGTCGGCGACCTGCACATGGCGCTCGGCCGGCTCATCGAACGTCGAGGAGATCACCTCACCGCGCACCGACCGTTTCATGTCGGTCACTTCCTCCGGACGCTCGTCGATCAGGAGAACGATCAACTTCACGTCGGGATGATTGATCGCAATCGAGTTGGCGATCCGCTGCAGGATGATCGTCTTACCGGCTTTCGGCGGTGACGTGATCAACCCACGCTGTCCGCGTCCGATCGGCGTCAGCAAATCCATAATCCGCGTGGTCAAATCCTTCGGCTCGGTTTCGAGCCCAAACTTCTCCTGCGGATACAGCGGCGTCAGGTTGTCGAACAGCGTTTTGTGCTTGGCCACCTCGGGCGGTTCGAAGTTGACCGCTTCGATCTTCAGCAGGGCGAAATACCGCTCGGTTTCCTTCGGCGGACGCACCTGTCCCGAGACCGTGTCACCGGTTCTCAGATCGAAGCGTTTGATTTGTGATGGGGAAACATAAATGTCGTCGGGGCCGGGGAGATAGCAGTAGTCGGGCGATCTGAGGAACCCATACCCCTCGTCGAGGATCTCCAGCACCCCTTCGGCGAAGATCAGACCGTCCTTTTCGGTGTTCGCTTCGAGGATCTTGAAGATCAGCTCTTGCTTGCGGAGCCCGGAGACGCCCGGTATGTCCAGTTTTTCGGCGATCTCCAGTAACTCGGCAATGTTTTTCGATTTCAACTCAATGATGTCCAACAGACACCTCCGCGTGGTATGCAATGACTCTTATTTATTGCGAAAACGGTTGATGGTGGAGCGTGGCGATGCGCTGCGAGGGGATCGTGGCGGATCAACGTCACTGTCCGCGCCAATCAATCATCGTCCAACTCCTTCACCGGTGCATCCCCCCACAGCCGTTCGAGCGAGTAGAACTCGCGTACACGGGGCAGGAAGATGTGTACGACAACATCTACAAAATCCAGCAGGATCCAGCCGGAGCCGCGATACCCCTCCGTCTGGTATGGTTTGTGACCCATCTCACGCAGTGTCTTGACGATATGATCGGTCACCGCACGTGCCTGAACATCGGCATCGACGGAACAGACAACGAAGAAATCCGACACCGGCGACAACTTACGCAGATCCAGGATTCGGATTCCGTAGGCTTTCTTTTCCCGGGCAAGCGTCCCGGCGGTGAGTGCCAACCGGGTGGACGTTATAATCAGTCCTCCTTCGGCAGGGTATCACCTGGTGATGGCGAAGCATCCAGCCACGGTTCGGTGGTCACGGACCCCAGTACCAGCGTGACATCGATGCCCAGTTCGCCGAGTCCGGTCTGTGACTCGACAATGTCCACCGGGCCGATGTTCAGTGCGTCGGCAATTGCCTTCGCCTGGCGGTCGGAAACGCCGTGGTTGATGATGAACGACCGGCGCACGTCGGTGCGGTTGAAGTTGCCGATGTCGATCACATCGAACCGCATGCGTCCGGCATGGAGCGTACTGAGGTGCTCCGATGTCCGGGCGGCCAGCTTCGCGCGTCCGCACGCATTCAACACTTGCGCACGGATGATGATCGGTGGTTGATGGTCATCGGCCCGCGAATAACCAAGCCGTGAACTCATCGAAAATATAAACACACACACCGCTGCCGTGGTCCCCAAAATGGCCAGGTCCAATAGCCGCTTCTTCCAGCGTGGTGGTGTGGCGCCCGCCTTTTTCAGGCGTGCACGTCGTCGACGCGCAGGTGTACTCATAATCTCTGTTCGGAATTTACCAAGCGTTCAGGTTCGGTCAACAAACCCCTCGTTCTTGGTCGTCTGTTCGGTTTACCAGTCCCACAATGGATTCATACTGCGATAGTACGGCGACCGATATCCATAGCCGTACCGGTAGTTCGGATCCAGGGATGTCGGGAGCGTGCGATAATCGATGATAAAACGCATGTTGTCGGTCGGCCGCCAGTCGAGCCGGACACTCGGCAGAAACTGACCGTCCGGACCCGAAACGCCCGTGAATCCCAACGGCTGGTGCAGGTACCCCAACCCCACACGTACCGACAACGGTTTGGCGAATTGATATTCCAACGTGCTCATGTACAGCCCCACAGAACTCGAATATCCTGAACCACTCATGTAGGACATCGAGTATGAATGACTGATACGCAGACGCGACGGATCCAATAGCGAAAATCCGACACTGCTGGTTGGTGCTGACAGATCGGTGGCACGAGGTGCGCCGGTGAAACTCGGCAACGGTTCCTTTTTGATGTTATCCTGGCCGAATACCGCCGATCCCGCCAGCACTACGGCCACCACAACGATAATTCGCACGAACTTCATGTCGTCACTCTCAAATGTCGCTTCCGGCGAACGCCCGACGGTGAGTAATCCCATGCCCCCACCGAATGTAAGTTTCCTCTCTAACCTCGACTCTGTCAAGCCAAATCGGCTGCTTTGGTCCCGGCCTGAAGCCAACGTGTGACGATTCCCGCATGGGACCTAACATTCATACTTGACAATACCTTAAACCCACTTGGGACCGTTCGCGTTCCTGGCGACAATCGGGTTTCGATCATTGACCGGGCGTTTCCTGACGCGCAGCCGCCTCCTCCAGAACCGCCAACTGCTCGGGCGAATTCACCCCCGCAATTTCAATCGGATCATCGGCTTTCCACGCCGCTACTGGCAGCCCCCGTGCCCGGAAGATCTCGGCGACGTCGGTGAGATAGTACTCCCCCTGGGCATTATCGTCGGACACTTCGTTCAAGGCTGAAAGCAATTCAGGCGTTGAAAAGCAGATCAGCCCGGAATTTATCTCTTTGATAGACCTGATCTTATCGTCAGCATCGCGGTCTTCGACGATGCGCTCGACCATACCGTCGGCTTGCCGGACGATGCGTCCATACCCGGACGGATCAGGCAGATCGGCGCTGAGGATTGTTGCCGCGGCAATTTTATCTCTATGCAGACCAACCACTTGGTTGACAGTTTCGGTTTGGATCAGAGGCACATCACCGAGAAAGACAATCACCTCACCGGTGTGGCTTTCGAGTTGAGATCGCGCCTGCATCACTGCATGCGCCGTCCCGAGCAACTTGCGCTGCCAGACGAACTCGACTTCCACGCCTGCCAGAGCCTGCTGAACCAGCTCCCCTTTGTGTCCAATCACGACGATTATCCGGCTGATGCCGGCCGCCTGAATCGCCTCGACCACCCAGTTTACCAGTGGTTTCCCCCGCAACTCAGCGAGCACCTTCGGCATTTCGCCGCCCATGCGCTTGCCGAGCCCCGCGGCCAGGACGACCGCGATGGTATCGCGGAGATCGACTATTCGCAACTGAGAGCTATTCGGCATTGGATTCAGGTCAGAAAACCCAGAGGTACCGCTTACGAACGTGGCCGGTTGGACTCGTCGACCTGGACGATCACCGGCTGATACGATCCGGCCTCTTCGAGATTGAGGAAGCCGTAGGCGATAATGATAATGATGTCCCCGGTCTGCCCCATGCGTGCGGCCGGGCCATTGAGACAGACTTCACCGGGCTCACCCTCGATCACATAGGTCTCCAACCGACTGCCATTGTTGACATTAACCACCTGGACCCGCTCATAGGGACGGATCCCGGAGGCCGCCAGCAGATCGGTGCTGATCGAGACCGACCCCTCATAATTGAGATTGGCGTCGGTTACGCGCACACGGTGGATTTTCGCTCGGCAGACTTGAATTAGCATGAGTAGAGTGATACGTGAGTTTTGCTCAGACTATGGTACGAGGATATTGTCGATGAATCGCCGGCCCTGGGCCTGTCCGGGAACGATGCAGATCGCGGCGATGATGATCACCAGTGGTGAGGTGACCGGATTCTTCTCCTTCAACGTGTCACGATCACAGAAGCCGACATAATCCAGCGAAAACACCCGATCAGCTTCCACTATCCGCTTCACACCGGCCCGCAGCCTCCGCGGCGATATCTCTGAACGGGTAATCTCTTCCCGCGCCCACAGCAGCGCGCGGTGAAGCGATTGAGCAGCCCTCCGCGACGGCGCGTCAAGATAGACATTCCGTGACGAGACAGCAAGCCCGCAGCGCTCCCGTACGGTCGGAGCCATCACAATCCTGACAGGAATATTCAGGTCGCGCACCATCTGTCGGACAATCAGCAGTTGTTGGTAGTCCTTCTGTCCGAAGACAGCCAGGTCCGG
>WJJR01000520.1 GCA_014729565.1 Candidatus Zixiibacteriota bacterium
ATCCTACACTGAACTCTATGTGACCGACACGTTGTGGCCGGACTTTGGACGTGACGATTTCTACCGGGCGTTGCTTGACTATCAATCACGCGAGCGCCGCTTCGGGCGTGTTCATTCAACGACCAAATAGCAAGTGAAGAACTTCCTCATCCGCTCGCTCGTTGCGGTGATCGCCATCCCGGCGTTACTGTGGATCTTTCACCAGAGCGGCTGGTGGCTCAGGGGGTTGGTGGTGGCCTTGATTGGTTTATCCTGCCTCGAAATACGCGCCGTCACGGCGTCGCGATCAATCCCCTACAGTTTTCCGATTGGACTGCTATTGACGATGGCGGTCCCGCTTGTTGTCGTCAGTGATCTCAACTACGCGTGGCCGATCTGGGCGGCCGTCGCATTGGTCGGCGCCGGCGCGTTTGGTGTTTCGCAAGACACTCCCCAGAAGGCTGCCTTATCGCTCTTGATTCATGTTGCCAGTGCACTCTGGATCGGTTTTGGATTCGCTGCGCTGCTGATGCTGCGCGAGATCATCGTTGGCGATGGATTCAAATGGATTGTGTTTCTCTATGCCAACCTGTGGATTGGCGATACGGCTGCATACCTGGGGGGCAGTTGGATCGGTGGGCCGAAGCTGGCGTCGGTGATATCACCCAATAAGACATGGGCGGGATCAGTCGCGCAAATTGTCGCGTCGGTACTCATCGGTGTTGTGTACGTGACATTCGGATGGATCGAAGCCTCGGCAACACTGTTGATCGTGTGCGCAATCGCGATCGGCATTATCGGTCAGGTCGGTGATTTGTTCGAATCGGTGTTCAAACGCGCACTGGGAGTCAAAGACTTTTCGTCGATCATTCCCGGTCACGGCGGTGTGTTGGACCGGTTCGATTCGACATTACTCGCGGCGCCCACACTCTGGGCCATCCTCACACTCTGGACCCATGTCTGACCAAACGGTGAGTATCAGCGGTCGCAAGACACCACTCGACTATCTCTTTTTCACACGACCAGTCCTGATGCCACCGGTCTGGACCATCGCATTACTCGGTGTCGCCGAATCATCAATCAAACGCTCCGTCCCTCTGTGGGAATGGCCGGTTTTCGTCATTCAACTGTGGTGCCTGTTTGGTGCGGTGTACACGCTGAATCAAATCTGCGACATCGAGTCCGATCGCATTAACAGGAAGTTGTTCTTCCTGCCCGAACAGATCATCTCGGTACCCGTGGCCTGGCGGTTTACCATTATCCTTAACGCTTTCGCTGTTGTACTCGCCATTCCATTCGGTTACGAGTACATCGCGTTGACAGCGGTCATCATCGTTCTCGGTGTGGTTTATTCTGTCGGACAAACGCCCTGGAAGAACCGTCCCCTGCTCGGGTTTGGCGCCAACGTGATGGCACACGGTGTCATTGTGTATGTGTTGGGCGCGGTGTTTGCCGGCGCGGAGGTTGTGTCGGTGCTGCTTCCGTCGGTCGCTTATGGCTGCGCTGTTGGTGGTGTGTACCTGGCGACGACGGTGGCCGATATTCCCGGCGACGATTCCTCCGGCAAACGGACAATCGGAGTCTGGGCGGGAGGCCGCCTCACCATGTTGATTGCATCCCTGCTGGTGGGAACAGCGATTGTGCTGGCGATCTGGCACAGCCAATTGGCGCTGGCGATCGCGGCATTCATCTCACTCCCCTTCTTCGCCTGGGCCGCGCAGTCAGCCCCGCTCGACCGGGCACCGTTGGCGACCAAGGTTGGGGTCGCTGCCCTTACTTTAGGTGCAGCGATCTATTTCCCTGTCTATCTTGTGTTTATGGCCGGCGGCTTTTTTCTGACCAGAGCCTTTTTTCGCTGGCGCTTTGGTTTGCCCTACCCGACTTTTGGGTGAGGGGAACGCCGCTGGGTCTGAGCGGCGTGCAGTAAAAGGGGGCAGGACCATGGCACGTTTGCGGCAACTTCTGCATTGGGGATCGACTCCTCATGCCAGACATGTGCTAATCACCATCGCGATTATCTATCTCGCGCGCTTCGGCATTACCGGCTGTTCGCCGTATCCGATTTACACCAGCGGCGATGTGTCATATCCGCCGCGCCAGCAACCGGCGCAGGTCGATGTGAAGGATCACGAACCTGATTCCGACGTTACCGGAAATCACTTCGAAAGCTCGGCCGAAGGTACGACCCCCGCATCATCTGTCGATCCGGTCATCTTCTCTCGGATCGTACGCGACTATCTCGGTACACCATACAAGCTGGGCGGCACGGACGAAGACGGCATCGATTGTTCGTATCTCGTCCACTCGTTATACCGGGACTACGACGGCCGGCACCTGCCCACGCTCACCCGCGACCTCGTCCGAGTCGGGCATCGGGTGTCCGCCGATGAACTGGCCGTCGGTGACCTGGTCTTCTTCAGTTTTAATGGCAATAATGTATCGCACGTCGGTATCTACTTGGGGGATAACCGCTTTGTCCATGCCTCCGAGAGTCGAGGGGTAATCATCTCTTCGCTACGTGAATCGGTCTACCGCGACCGGTACGTCGGGGCACGACGATTGCGGTGAATCCTCCCTCACGCACGAACCGATCTCGCGTGCTCTGAGCTTTCATTGGTTTCTCTCCGACGTATCATCCCGATGGGGATGATGAATGGGAATTGACCGAACCAAGCTGAACGACAGAATCGGCAGCCTGCCCGACCGTCCCGGCGTCTATATGTTCAAGGACGCCGGCGATGAGATCCTCTACATCGGCAAGGCCAAGAATTTGCGCAATCGGGTGCGCTCGTATCTCCGCGACACCGGGGTGGAGCATCCGCGCACCATCGCCATGCTCGAAAAGGCCGCTGATTTCGAGATTCTCTCGACCGACAACGAAATCGAATCGCTGATCCTCGAGGCCAATCTGATCAAGGAGTACAAGCCACGATACAACGTCTCGCTGCGCGACGACAAACGCTACCCATACATCAAGGTTACCACCAATGAGCCGTTCCCGCGGCTGCTGGTCGTGCGCCGGATGCGCAAAGACGGGGCGCGTTACTTCGGGCCGTACACCGACGTCAAGGGGATGAGGGAGACATTGAAGGTCCTCGGGCGGGTCTTCATGATCCGTGGCTGCAACCTGATTATCCCGTCGCCGACCAACCGCAAGTACCGCGTCTGTCTCGACTATTACATCAAGCGGTGTCCCGGCCCGTGCGAGTTTAAGATCACCGAGGAGGCGTATCGCGAGTTGATCGATTCGGCCTGTCTGTTTCTTGAGGGCAAAGAAGAGCGGCTGCTGGGCAGGATCGAGGAAAAGATGGAGACGGCGTCCGCTGAACTGCGTTTTGAAGAGGCGGCGTCATGGCGCGACAAACTGCGTGCGCTGAATTCGGTACGTCAGAAACAGAAAGTCTCCGCCGAATCGGTGGTGGATCGGGATGTCTTGGCGATGGCGCGTTCCGACAAGATCGTCGCGGCGGTGGCCCTGCAGATTCGCGACGGGCTGCTGATTGGCCGGCAAACCTTCCAACTGACGGCGGATCCGTCGGACTCCGACCGCGAGGTGTTGACCGCTTTCATCAAGCAATACTATCTGCACTCGCCGTCAATTCCCGATGAAATCTTCCTGCCCGATCACTGCGAAGAAGAGGAACTGGTGGCACAGTGGCTCGGACGGGAGCGCCAGAAGTCGGTCAAGATTCACATTCCCCAGCGCGGCCAGAAACATGAACTGCTGGAGATGGCGCAGACCAACGCCAAGCTGATGCTCAATGAACTGCTGAGCCAGAAAGCCGCATCGGCGGTGCGCATCCCCGATTCGGTGTATCAGTTGCAACGTGATTTGCGTCTCGCTGTGCCACCGCGTACGATTGTTGCGTTCGACGTGTCCAATCTCGGGGAAACCGATCCGGTGGGCTCGCTGGTTTATTTCCGCGACGGCAAACCGTTAAAACGCGAGTACCGCAAATACAAGATCAAGACGGTTGTTGGACGCAATGACTTCGCCATGATGGGCGAACTGGTGACACGGTACTTCACGCATTTGATCGAGGATGCACAGGAGTTTCCCGACTTGGTCCTGATCGACGGTGGCACCGGTCAGGTGAGCGCGGCGTGCAAAGCACTCGATGCACTCAACATTGCCGATCAATCGCTCATTGGTCTCGCCAAACGACTCGAACAGATCGTCTTGCCCGGCGATGGCACCGGTTCCGGCCCCACCCTCTCAATTCCGAAATCGTCACCGTCACTGCGATTGCTACAACGCATCCGCGACGAAGCCCATCGCTTCGCGTTGA
>WJJR01000521.1 GCA_014729565.1 Candidatus Zixiibacteriota bacterium
CCATGACCGACCTGGATGCCCTGCTCTGTCCGGGTGTCGGGACCATTCGCAGCACATCCGAAATCGCGGTCGATGCGCTGCGTGTGTCGATCCCCGGTATCGGAACGGTTGTTTTGGACTTGACGGTCGACCGGCTCGAAACGCTCGTGCCGGGCTTTGGAACACTCGATTACACGGGCACGGTGGATCGGCATACCATATCGATCAGCGGTACCGGAACGGTGAGCGCTTACAATTTGGCGACTGCTGACTGCAGTATCGGCATCAGCGGTTCCGGCAGTGCGCTGGTAACCGCCGTCAATACGCTTGATGTCTCGATCAGCGGCGCCGGAACGGTGTACTACAAAGGCAATCCGGCCATCACCAATACGATTTCCGGTGATGGCCAGATCATTGATGCGAATTGAGTATTGCTTTTCATGTGCGATTCGACCGCGGTGTCATGTGTACCGCGACCGTCTCGAGCTGGCACGCCGGAATAGCGATTCCCCACGGTGTGAGACATATTGGTAACAGATGGAGCAAGCAGAGACATGATTGATTACAGGGGTTCGGTAGCCGGGATTCAGCCCGATCAATTGCAGGGCTTCTTTGAGGGCTGGCCCAAACACCCCACACCCGAGCGCCACTTGGCGTTGTTGCAGAACAGCGATTATGTGGTGATCGCTTGGGATGATGAGACCCAACGGGTTGTTGGGTTCATCAACGCCGTCAGTGACCGGGTGTTGAGTGCGTACATTCCGCTACTCGAAGTGTTGCCCGCGTACCGCAAGCGCGGAATCGGGGGAGAGCTGGTGAGACGAATGCTGGAGAGACTGAGTCATTTGTACATGGTTGACCTGACTTGCGACGCTGACTTGCAGCCCTTCTACGAGCGTCTCGGGATGCAACGCTACACATCGATGATGATGCGGCGGTTTGACCGGCAGGATGGCCAGCCCGCGGCGGCAGGGGACTAGTCGGATTCGGGCTCGAACGCGGTTGGACCACATGTCAGTTGTTCACGCCGCCTCATACGCCGCCTTCAGCCACTTCTTCAGTTCCGCATCAACATCGGACTTTGACTCCAGGCGAACGCGGTGGCTGACCATGGCATTGAAGCTGCCCGATTTCTCCAGTCGGGCGGTCGGCTCCGTTCCCTTCAGGTTGATGCCGACATCCACGCGTGTCTTCGTCGATGGTTGGATGATAGCGAACTGTTTGTTCCGACGGACGCTGACGTACGTCTTCTTTGGCGCCAGTTCGACATCCTCGCCGAATCCGGTAATGATCTTGATGAGTGTATCGTAGATCGGACGGAGCGCGGCTTTATCTCCGGCATACTGCGCCTCGATCAAGCTGTCACCATCAGACGCCGAACCGGCGTCGGATTTCAGCGTCTTGTGGGCAACCAGATTCGCGTAGCCATGGGTCAGGCCATGCTCGGCCTTAAGGGATTTCACGATCTCTCCGTGCTTCTTCAGGCCGCTCTTCGATGCAATCTTCACCCACTGGTCAACCGTCTTGCCGGTCTTCTCCTTGCAGTTTGCGACCATCGCGTCGGCCATCTGTTCGGGTGTCTTTGCCATTCTGGGCTCTCCTTATGCTCTGATGCCTTGGGACTAAACATGCCAAAATGTACTCTCATTTGCTGGCGACAAGGTGATTTGGGTACGGGGGAAAGTCAAACGCTACAATTCGAATGGCGTTCAAATGATCGGAATGCGTATCTTGGGAGGGAACAGGTCCCGGCGAGCGGGGCTATCGAGCCACGTTTGAGACGAGGTGTGTGCCATGGAGAAAAAGACTTCGCTGAAAGATGGGACCGAAGTGGTGATCCGGGAATTGACACCGAATGATGTGGATGCATCGTTCGCCTTCTTCCAGGCACTCCTCGAAGAGGACAGCGCCTACCTGCGCCGTCGTATCGACACGCGTGAGATTGTCGAAGAACGGATCCGGGACATGGAATCCGGGTGGGTGGTGCGACTCGTCGCCGACGCGGACGGCGCCATTGTTGCCGACGGCGGATTGGAGATTCTAACCCATCGCTGGAAAGACCATATTGGAGAGATCCGCTTGATCGTGGCCCGCGACTACCAGGGCAAAGGACTCGGCGAGAAACTGGCGCTCGAGTTGTACAACTACGCGAATCGACTCAAACTCGAAGAGATTATCGTCGAGATGATGGGCAGCCAGCCCGGCGTGCAGCGAATCTTCGAACGTCTCGGGTTCCGCAAAGAAGCGCAGTTACACGAATTGGTAAAAGACAGCAACGGGAAGAAGCAAGATCTGATTATCATGCGTTGCCCGCTCTCAATTCTGTGGGACACGCTGGAAGAGCACGTCGCGCGTACGGAGTGGTATCAGAAGATTTAGGTGGAGCAAAGGGACGTCCCTTCGGCTTGCCGAATGTGCAGACCGGAAGACGCTGTTCCGCAGTACTGGCCATCCGACGGTAGTGGTCTGTCCGTTCAGTACGTTGATGTTGATCGGGATCGCACATGGCCAGGTCGATCGCATGGTGTTTGATAGAAGCGCCATAGGCGCGACACGGTTTGATGTGCCGTCACACGCCCGCGCATGACAACACGTCGTGTCTGAAGAATCACCAGTGCAGCTATACCTACCAGATCGGCTCTAATCCCACCGATTCCCGCCAGGCATTGAGAAGTGTGCGCGTGCGTACCGCGCGGTCACCCGTGGGATCGAATATTCCATCTGGCCGCAGGTACTCCCACTCCCTGGGATGGTGTTCTTCGGCCCAGGCTTTGAATTCCGCAAAGCGGTCATCGCGCGGCGCGTTGAGACCGTTGACGTCGGCCGACGATACCTTGTAGCCGGCGATCAGCCCGTTGTCGGCAAAATAGAAAGTCAGCCGGTACCGTGTCGTATCTTCACGCTCGAGCAGACGGTAGTAGTCGTTCCATTCGGTCACGACGGTCCAAATGGTGTTGCTGTCGGCCTGCCACTCACCGTGGGATGTCTCCGATTCAAAGTGTTCATCCCACCGGTCGTACGGTCCGTCGCCGAGGACAATCGGGCGCCCCTCTCCCGTCTTTTCCTCAAACCACATGCGGGCATCGGCAACGAGGTACTGACGGGCTGTCGGGTAATCACCCGAGTCACGGGCGGAACGGTACGCTTCGGCTGCCGCAACCATCTCGGCGGGGGAGGGCTGCGACGATACGTGATCCGTCGGCGGCGCTATGATCGCAATGAGGAGTAGAGGAATGAGCATACTGTCCCTTCGGCTGTAGTCTCCGGTTCAATGACGGTCGATTATTAGGACCGTTAGCGCATTGATATGCTCAGAAGCGAGAGATTGTTCCTGGGCTTGTTCGACCAGTCTGCTGGGTGGATAGCCGAATTCGGTGTCTATCAGCACCTTGCGTCTTCCCGATTAAAGTGATTGTCGATCTCTTGCTCGCTCCGTACCACTCCATCTCCTTTGTGGCTCTTGCCTTCAGCACTGTATACGACTGCCGATTTTATAGGTAAGACCAACGATGGCAACGTCATTGGCCAGAGGGCAGCCCATGCGAGATTCCGACCCAGACGATGAATGCGCCGAATGCCAATTCGGCCAAGACGACGATCACATCTGGATGCGTCGCGAATGCTCCGTGCGCAGCCAGATTCTGCATGAAATCGCCAGGATCTCGGCCCGTCTGATCAATGCCCCGGCGGCGGATATCGATTCCGGCATCAACGATGCCCTGGAAATCACCGGCGAACTGGCGGGTGTCGACCGC
>WJJR01000522.1 GCA_014729565.1 Candidatus Zixiibacteriota bacterium
AAGTTATAGCAATGATTAGAATTCCGTTCCGGTTTTCGGAAACGTAGCATGGCCGTCTCGGTCAAGCGGCACGGGCGAGGCGCCCGTACTACATCGCGTGTTCAATCGGAAGATAGTTCTGACAATCGCTCTAACGACTCGTAATTCGAAGCGGACAGCGCACCCGCCCTACACATTGCGACAGAAATGACTCTACAATGTCATCCCCGCCCGTATGTCGGCGGAGCCGACAGGCGAAAGTGGGGATCCAGTGTCTTTCCCCATCACAAAAGGACAGAATCCGTGAAACTGTGCTATGAATCACGCCGAGCTGAGGCTCGGCGGTCCCAGAAAAAAAGGGGCGTACACCGTACGCCCCTTTCGACAAATCGTATGACCAATGAATCACTACAGAATCGGCAAATACTCATTCAACTCGTAATTGGTGACCGCCGTGCGATAGCGATCCCACTCGAACCGCTTGTTCGCGAGGAGCGTACGAAACACGTGCTCACCCAGCGTGTCCCGCATCAGATCCGACTCTTCCATCAAGTCGCATGCTTTCGCCAAAGACCCCGGCAGCACGTCGATGCCGCGATCATCCAACTGCGTTGGTGTCATGTCGAAAATGTTTTCTTCGATCGGTTCCGGAAGTGTGTAGCCCTTCTCGATTCCAGCCAGTCCGGCCCGCAGCATGCAGGCCAACGCCAGATACGGATTGCACGCCGGGTCGGCCGAACGCAACTCAATGCGGGTCGCCTTTTCCTTGCCGACACGGTACATCGGCACGCGCACCAGCGACGAGCGATTGCGACGTCCCCAGGAGACATACACCGGCGCTTCAAATCCCGGCACCAGCCGCTTGTATGAGTTCACCCACTGGTTTAACACCAGCGTCATCGAACGAATGTGCGTGAGAATTCCCGCAATGTAACCGCGTGCCACGTCCGACAAATGGTAGGGATCGTCTTTGCTGAAAAACGCATTCGAGTCGCCCTGAAACAGCGACATGTGACAGTGCATGCCCGACCCATTTTGTCCGAAGATCGGTTTCGGCATGAAGGTCGCATACGCGCCGCGCTCCTGCGCAATTTCCTTCACGATGAACCGGTAGATCATCGCGAAGTCGGCCATCACCAGACCTTCCTGGTAACGCAGATCGATTTCGTGCTGCGACGGCGCCACCTCGTGGTGGGAGCATTCGACCTGGATGCCGATTTGTTCCAGCGAGACAACCGTCCGCTTGCGCAGCTTGGTGCCCTCATCGACGGTCGAGAAGTCAAAGTAACCATCCCGATCGAGGGTCTCCGTCGCACTGCGATCGCGGAAATAGAAATACTCAATTTCCGGCCCGGCGTAGAACGTGAATCCCATCTGATTCGCCTTTTCGAGCGCGCGCTTGAGCACATGCCGCGGATCGCCGGCGTACGGGGTACCGTCGGGATTGAAGATGTTGCAAAACAACAGCGCTATCCGCTCCCCGGCGATCTCCCACGGGATCACGCGAAATGTCCGCAAATCCGGAATCGCCATCAAATCCGATTCTTCGATCCGCACGAATCCCTCGATCGACGATCCGTCAAATCCCTGCCCATCTTCCAATACCGCTTCAATTTCACTGCGGGTAATCGACATGCCCTTCATCTGGCCCAGAATATCGGTAAACAGAAGGCGGACATACCGCACGTTGTTGGCGTCCAATGCACTTAGAACTTCGTCTTTGGTTTTGACCATAATGGCCTCCCGAAACGGGTACGTATGACACTCTGTCGTTCTGCCCCTGAAAAAGCTTGCAATCAACACGCCGTCGGCGTGTTGTCAATGGGAAAAATGTACTACGTATCAAACGGGCAGCGTTTGTGAATAAATTGCCCCGTTCCCAACAAATACAAGCGGCGCTGCCCGTAGTGGACAGCGCCGCATTCTGTTTGTGTGATGTGGCTTACTGCGACGGCTGTTCGCCTCCGCCCTCGCCTTCCGACGACTCACCGGTCGCACCACCGGACGATTCGTCGCCCTGTTGATCCCGCATCTTCTCGGCCAATCCGGTCAACTGGGGACCCATCTCGGCATGCTTGCGTGTGAGATCGATGAACGGCTGGATCAGGTCGATCGGCAACGGGAAGATCGTCGTCGAGTTATGCTCCGCCGCAATCTCGGTCAACGTTTGCAGATAACGCAACTGCAGTGTGGCCGGGTTACGGGCAATGATATCGGCCGCTGCACCCAACTGCTCAGCCGCCTGGAATTCACCCTCGGCGTGAATGATCTTGGCGCGACGTTCACGTTCGGCTTCCGCCTGACGGGCAATCGCGCGCTGCATCTCGGCGGGCAGGTCGACATTTTTCACTTCGACGACCGATACCTTGATGCCCCACGGTTCGGTCTGATCGTCGATGATCTGCTGTAGCTTCTGATTGATGTGTTCCCGGTTGGCGAGCAAATCATCGAGGTCGAACTGGCCCAGAATCGACCGCAGTGTCGTTTGCGCGATCTGTGATGTCGCCATCAGATAATTCTCGACATTCACGATTGCCTTGTTGGCATCGAGCACGCGGAAATACACGACGGCGTTGACCTTGATCGTCACGTTATCGCGCGTGATCACATCCTGCGGCGGGACATCGAATGTCACCGTACGCAGATCGACGCGCTGCATTTTATCGACGATCGGGATGAGCAGGATCAGACCCGGCCCCTTCGCGCCGATCAATCGTCCGAGACGAAAGATCACGCCGCGCTCGTACTCTTTCAGAATGCGTATCGCGTTCGCCAGTATGAATAAGACGACGACGACAATGGTGATAATCGGTGTCGACATAACTCCTCCTATGAGATCGGCTTGACCGTCAACCGTGTGCCGGTCTTACCGGTGACTTCGACTTGTGTGCCTTCGCTGACAGGAATGCTCGTTTCGGCGGTCCAATACTCACCGGCCACGTAAATCATTCCCGATTTCTCGAACGACTGCCTGGCCGTTCCAATCATACCGATCATGCCTTCTTCGCCGGTGGTCGGACGGCTGGACCGCACTTTGACCACCAGATAGAACGCCAGCACAAAGAACGCGACCGTGGTGCCGACGACTGCCAGGATAACAGACAGAGAAATGTCCATAGCCGGATCCGGAGAATCGATCAGCATCAATGAGCCGATCAATAATGATATCGTACCTCCCAAACCAAGTACACCATGGGACACGATTTTCAATTCCAGAATAAACATGATGATCGCCAGACCAATCAGCGCCAATCCGGCGTAGTCGATGGGTAGTGTTTGCAGCGCGTAGAAGCCCAAAATCAGACAGATCGTCCCGATCACACCGGGAAAGATCGCACCGGGATTGTACAACTCCATCAAAATGCCCAACCAGCCGATCGACATCAGGATGTAAGCGATATTGGGATCGGTGATGACGTTGAGCAGTTTCTCGCGCCACGTTAATTCGATTTCATTGACCGGTGCAGCGGCCGTCTTCAGCGTATCCTCGCCGCGCGGCAACTGGGCCACCCGCCCATCGAGCGAGTCGAGCAGACCTTCGACGTCCTCGGCAATGAAGTCGATGACGTTCGAATCGAGCGCCTGGGTGGCGGTCAATGATTCCGATTCACGCACCGCCCGTTCATACCAGTCGGCGTTGCGTTCGCGGCGTTCGGCCAGCGAACGAATGTGGGCGGCGGCATCATTCTCCGCCTTCGCCGACATCGTCGAGTCCATCTCACCCTGCATCACCACCGGATGCGCCGCGCCGGCATTCGTGCCCGGCGCCATGACCGCAAAATGCGCCGAGGCAAGAATGAACACGCCCGCCGAGGTCGCACTGGCGCCCGATGGCGCCACGTAGACCACCACGGGGACATTTGAGTTGAGAATCGACTGGTTGATTTCTTTGGTGGTGGAGACCAAACCGCCGGGAGTATCGAGCCTGATGATCAGAACCGCGCCGCCTTCGTCCTCGGCCTGCTCGATCGCATTCTCGAGCACCATATCGGTGACCGGGCCGATTGCTCCGTCGATGGTGATGACAAAAGCGTCCTGGGCCTGCACCGGGGCGGCGAACAGCAACACCAGAAGACCGGCGGCGATTGCCAATAGCAATCTGCTACGACCGATACACAGTCTGGTACGGCTGTTAGCCATCGATCCTCTAATCGTCGGTTGTCTCACGCTGCCCCTACAATCGTAAACAGAATCGCATCCGTCAATTGCGATTATTCACGATTCTCTCTCATCCCGAGCGGTCGAACACCGGCTCTCCGCCCACCATGGTCAGATCGACCGCCGCATCGAATATCTCTACCGGCTTGATCGTGAATATGTTTCGGTCCAGGATCACCAAATCGGCCAACTGCCCCGGACGAATCATCCCCCGGCGGTGGCTCTCCCCGGCTGCATAGGCCGCCCCGGCCGTGAACCCATGAACCGCCTCCCAGACCGTCAGCCGCTCCTTTTTATGCCAGCTCCCGCGCTTGTCCTCAGGCCGTGAGCGGTAGACCGCCGCCCCGATGCCCTCGATCGGATTCAAGGGCTCGATCGGCACGTCGGAGCCAAACGCCATCGGGATACCGTGTTCGGCCAGTGTCCGGAAGGCGAACGCCATGTGCGACCGTCTCCCCCAGTGCTCATCGCAATAGTCGCGGTCGGTCAGCAGATGGCACGGTTGCATCGAGCAGACGATTCCGGACCGCGCCAGGCGTCCGAGATCGGCCTTATCGATAATTTGAAGATGTTCAATGCGCGGCGGCTGATGCTTCGGGAATTTACCCGCGTACTCGCCGATAATCCGAATCGCCTGGCGACAGGCGGCATCGCCGATGGCATGCACACAGACCGACAGACCGTTTTTCGAGGCGCGCTGCAATATCGAGCGAAACTCTTTATCGGTATACTGGGGAATCCCGGTATTCCCCGGTTCGGAGCTGTACGGCTTGAGCATCCACGCCGTGCGCGATCCAAGCGCACCATCGAGGAAGATTTTTACCGCACCGATCTTGATCCATTCATCGCCCAGCCCCGACGTCAATCCCAACGCAATCGCATCGTCGAGTTTATCGACCGGAACCGACTTCCACAGGCGCATTCGCAGCTTATTCTGCGACTGTAGCGCACGGAAGACCCGTAATGTATTTGTGTCTCCCATGTCGCCACCGAGGGCGACACATCCCTGCTCATGCGCCAGCGCCTGCGCATACAGAGTGGCGCGCTTCATCTCGGCATCCGACGGTTTCGGGACTTTCGACCACACCGGTTTGTAGGCGCTTTCCTTCAGGATACCGGTCGGTTCGCCGTGGCTGTCACGCACAATTTCGCCGTCGTTGGGATCGGGTGTGTCTTGGGTGATCTTCGCCCGCTTCAACGCTTCGGAGTTGACCCACATCGAATGATGATCATGTGTCCAGATCGCCGCTGGACGGTCGGGAATGAGGGCATCGAGGTCCTTACGGTTCGGCCATTTCCCCTTCCACAAATTGATATCAAGTCCCTGGCCAATCACCCAGCCGCGCGCGGACTTCTCATTCTTCAAATGTTCTTTAATGCGGGCTTTGCCCGTCGCCAGCGACGATGTTCCTACCAGATCGACGCGCTGCAACCCGAGTGCATGCAACACAAAGTGCGTGTGCGCATCGGAAAACGCCGGTAACAGCAAGCGCTTGTTGAGATCGATCTCGCGCGCACGACGGTACTCGGTCGGCGCGTCGCCGCGGTTGCCGACCCAGACAATGCGATCGCCCTGAGTGATCACTTCGCCCGCGACCGGGTTGTCGGGATCCATGGTAACGATCGAACCGTTCGTGAAGCGATAGGAGTGGGATCGTGGCACAAGAGCTCCTTCAGTTGTCAACCTCAGTCGGTGTCAGCCAACACACGTACATCGCCGACACGTCGCGTCACACCTTCGCGATCAAACGCTTCGAGCAGCGGTACGGCATACTTGCGTGTTGTATTCAACAAATCCCGCATATCGGCGGGCGAAATGGACTCCGCATTCGACAGGTGTGTGCGCACACGTTGGCGCGCTTCATCAAACGTCTCTGCAGGAAGGATGATACCGTCGCCAACAACAGCAATCCTCCCGGCGCCCTGCCAGAATGCGATAATCGCACGCGCATTCGGCGATGCCGTCTCCAGTTCAGCACGTGTCGGTGGTTGGAACCCGGCGTTGGATAAACGCTGCCAGAGTGATTCGGATTCGTTGGTCCATTCCGACGGTAATTGCGCCGAGTGTCCCGGTGCGTGGTAATACTCGCCGGTGCGCCCGACGACACCGTCGGATTCCAGCACCCGCAAAAGTTCGCTTAATGGTTCTCTGTCGATGCTTAACTGATCGGCCAGTTGCGACAAGTTCACGCCCGGAGAATAAGGCCGTTCCTTGTGAACCTGTTGCAAAAAGGATGTTAGTCGCTGCTGCACGGTATCCGAAAACGACCGGCTGAAAATATACGATGGCGTAATGACGACACCACCAGCCTGCACCGCACTTTGGAGATCGGTGTCAATGTCTTCGGCGGAAAACGGCGCGTTAATCAGGAACCGGTCGCGCTTTCGATATCCCTCGCGCGATAACTCGGTATCGCGATAGTCGGTCAGTTCGCCTGACATGCGTTTGCGGAGATGCTCGGCAAACCCGGACAGCTTACGCCACCGTCGCGATCCACCCAGATCGAGAATCACCCCGCCGCCGATGGTCACTTGTGGTGTCGGCCAGCGCAGCACGAAATGGTCGCCCAACCGCGCTTTGATCGGCTCGGTCAGTCGCAGCTCGACCAGGCCGCCTGTTCCGGGGGCAATCGTTTCGGGATCGAGCGGGTACGCAATGCCCTCCGGCTCGGCGGTCCCGTCGAGGACCAACACCTGGCGCCCCGGCCCCAGAGGATGCGTCACCTCGGCCCAGATGTCGACATGTGCCCAGAGACGGTCGAAGACATCGGTATCGCGTTCACCGACCAGGCATTGCCCGCGATGCAAATCGGCTTTGTCGATCCCGGCCAGATTAATGGCGACGCGTTGACCCGGCGCCGCTGTATTGGCCGACTGCCCGTGAATCTGTAACTCGCGTACCCGTGCTGACCGATCTCCCGGCACAATGCTGAGATTCTGTCCGGTCTCGAGCGATCCACCGGTGAGCGTACCGGTCACAACAGCGCCGCGTCCGGCAATCGAGAACGCCCGGTCGATGTACATCCGCGGCTTGCCGATGTCGGGTGGTGGCGGCAACTGCCGAACAATATCACCGATGGCGCTCTTCACCTCATCGAGCCCATCACCCGACAGTGAATCAACCGCCAGAACCGGCGCGCCCGCCAGGAAGGATGTCCCCGTCTTCTCTGTCACATCCTCGATCACCAATTGCAGCCAGTCGGGTTCGACCAAATTCTTCTTCGTAACCGCAACCAATCCCCGCTGCACATCCAGGTATTCGAGGATCGCCAGATGTTCGCTCGACTGCGGCATCCAGCCATCGTCGGCCGCCACCACAAACAACACGAAGTCAATCGCGCCCACCCCGGCGATCATATTCTTCACGAACCGTTCATGCCCCGGCACATCGACAATGCCGACAGTCTGGCCCGAGTTGGTCGTCATCCACGCGAACCCCAGATCGATCGTCAGTCCGCGTTCTTTCTCCTCGGGCAAACGGTCGGGATCGATCCCCGACAACGCCAGCACGAGCGACGATTTCCCGTGGTCAACATGTCCGGCGGTCCCCATCACAAACATGGCGGGAAGGTAATACGATTCGGCGGCCGGATGAAGATCGGATTGGGGGGGAATGTGCAGGGAATCACAGAAGCAGGCCAGGACCACGGCGCGTCGACGGCCCTCAGCGCGGTGCCCTACAGCTGTCCTGAAGGATCCTCTCCGCTGACGTGCAGCTCAAGTAC
>WJJR01000523.1 GCA_014729565.1 Candidatus Zixiibacteriota bacterium
CCAACGCCGCTGCGATAACGACCACCGCATACTCCATCCGCGCGCCCGAACGTCCCAGTATCACTGCCAATGTGCGTTTGCCGGTCTGACGATCCGTGTCGATGTCGCGCAAATTGTTCACCACCAGAATAGCGACCGCCAACAGCCCCATCGGAATACTCAAAAGAACAGCCGTCATTGTCACCGTCAGTGTCTGCACGTAGTAGGTTCCCACAACGGCCGCCACACCGAAGAAGATGAACACAAACAATTCGCCCAAACCCCGATACCCGTACGGAAACGGTCCCCCGGTATACAGAATCGCCGCAACAATCCCCAAGACACCGATCGCCAGAATCGGCCAGCCACCCCGCCAGATCAGCAGCACACCAACGATGACCGACAGTCCAATAACGGTAAACAGCGCACGCCGCATCTGTGTGGGTGTGACATATCCCGCCTGTGTGACACGCAGTGGTCCAAGTCGCTCGGAGGTGTCGACACCACGCTGAAAATCAAACAGATCGTTGGAGAAGTTGGCGGCAATCTGAAGCAGAATGGCGCCCACCACCGCGCCGATTGCCGCCCACAGATGAAAACCCCCGTCACGCCATGCGAGCGATGTCCCCACCAGCACCGGCGACACCGCCGCCCAGAGTGTTTTCGGTCGCGATGCCTGCAACCACACCCAGGCACGCGACGGTGTTGCGGGAGCATCGTTCATGGCCGGCATCAATTCTGCACACTAAGGAAGTCGCGGATACTTGCTGAAATCAGGTTTGCGCTTCTCCAGAAATGCGTTCTTCCCTTCCTGCGCTTCTTCGCTCATGTAAAACAACAACGTCGTATTCCCCGCCAATTCCTGCAGTCCCGCCTGCCCATCGCAATCGGCATTGAAGGCCGCCTTCAGACACCGAATCGCCATGGGGCTGTTGGCCAGAATCTCGCGGCACCACTGCACGGTTTCCTCTTCCAATTTGTCCAGCGGCACAACAGCGTTCACCAAGCCCATGTCCAGTGCCTGCTGGGCATCGTACTGACGGCACAGATACCAGATCTCCCGCGCCTTCTTCTGTCCAACGATGCGCGCCATGTACGACGCGCCAAAGCCGGCATCGAAACTGCCGACCTTCGGACCGGTCTGTCCAAACCGTGCATTGTCGGCGGCGATGGTCAGATCGCAGAGGAGATGCAACACATGCCCGCCGCCAATCGCATATCCTGCCACCATCGCGATAATCGGCTTGGGAAAACTGCGCATCAGCCGCTGCACGTCGAGCGCGTTCAAACGCGGGATACCGTGATCGTCGACATAACCCGCATTGCCGCGCACACTCTGATCGCCCCCCGAACAAAACGCATCCGGCCCCTCCCCGGTCAGAATCACCACACCGATCGCCGGATCCTCGCGTGCGTCGTGTAGCGCTGCGGTCATGTCGAACAATGTCTGCGGGCGAAACGCGTTGCGCACACGCGGACGATTGATTGTGATCTTCGCGATTCCCTCCGCCTTGTCATAACGGATGTCGGGGTACTCTCCGGCAGATGTCCAGTTGATGGAAGCCATATGTCGTCACTCCTATCAATTCGTCAATGCACTCATCAATTCGTATACCGGTATCCAATCTGTAGAGCACAGAGAGAGGATTCAACCCACTTCAATAGGCCGTATCACCCAGAAAATCGCGCACACACGCCACAGTGGCCACGGGCTGCTCCCAATACGCCGAGTGCCCGGTATTGGCGATAATACGAAAGCGCGCATTTGGCAGGACGGCGCTCATTGACAGTCCGATCTCGGTGAATTTTCGATCTTCCTCCCCAACCATAACCAGCGTCGGAATGCTCACCGTAGGCAGTTGATCATGCAGCGGCGGCTGCGCGCCGGTCCCCATGCCCCACAGGCTCAGTCCCAAGCCGTCGGCTGTGTTTCGCAGACGCAGTGTACGCATCCGTGAGCGCTTCTCAACCGGCAATCGCCGGTGTCCTGCGAAAATGGGATTGGCGTCCCATTCATCAGTGAACTTTTCGACCCCGATCTCCTGAATACGATTCGCCAGCGCATCATCACTTCGGCGCCGTTCCGCGCGCTGACTCTCATCAGCAATGCCCGGCGAGGCACTTTCCAGAACCAGATGTGTGAGTGTGTGCGGATGCCGCACAGCATACTGCAACGCCAACCGTCCACCCATCGAGTACCCCCAGAGAATTGCGGGGGCAATGTGCAGTTCATTCATTAACGCCGCCAACTGATCGGCAACGACCGGCAATTGGAACGCGTCGACATTGTCGGAACAACGCGTGTCACCGTGTCCCGGCAGATCAACCGCAATACACCGATACTCATCACGTAGTTGATCGATGACCTCCTCCCACACGGCTGCACATCCGGTGAAGCCATGCAGCAGGACAATGACCGGCCGGCCGTTGTCGCCCCGGTCAATGACATTCCAGTGGCAGTGTCCGGTGGTCACAATCGCAGTCATAGGTTGATTAAGTCCAGTTCATTTATCATTGCGACAATCGACTCACTGGTCTTGTACGTGTCATGCCGATTGGTCTGCACTTCTATCAACGTCGAACCGACATGCCCAAGGCTGTCATGGAACGCCTTCCGGAAGCCCTCGGTGTTTGTCGGCGCTGCATGCGGAATTCCCAGGAAATGGGCCAGGCTGTGGAACGTGCGTCCGTGCGGCATGGCAATCAACGCTTCGAACATCGCGTCGTACCGGGCCAGTGGCAGAAATGAAAAGATCCCACCGCCGTTGTTGTTCAAAAGGACAATCGAAACATTCAGATCACGCTGCAGCAACAGATACAACCCGGCGATATCATGCAGAAACGACACATCACCAATGATCAATACAACCCGCCGCCGCGAGGCCGCCGCCGCGCCCATGGCGGTCGATACTACGCCGTCGATGCCATTTGCCCCACGGTTGAAGATCACTTGGAGATTGATGTCGCGCTGCGACGCATAGCTTTCCGCCATACGAATCGGCAGGCTGTTGCCGAGCATGACAATTGAATTGCTTTCAACCGCATCGAAGACATCAGCGACAACCGCACCCTCAAACATATCATCTCTCGAAGTGAAGTCGTTTCGGAGTGCAACGTCCACGCGCCGATTAGCCCCTGTCCATACAGCGGTGTATGCGTCATTAGAGGACCCACGGCCGGCAAGCCGATCGACCAGCAGTTGCGCGACATCATGTGGGCGTCCGCTGATCTGCCGCGTGCTGTGCTTGTACGGATCCGCAATCGGACGTCCGTCGGCGACGATGACATGCTCGCGCGGTAACTGCGCATCAAGCCACTGGTTTAATGCCTTCGACGTGGGCAAACCACCAAAACGGACAACCAGATCCGGTTGTGCCGCCGCTGCGAATTCCGCATGACGTACCAGCAGATCGGCGTGCGCGACAATGCGTGCGTCATGAGACTCGCTGCATCGCAACTGTGACGCCACATCGGCAATCAACGGTATCCCGGCAGCAGCCGAGAGCCGTGCCACCGATTCCAACACCGTCTCATTGATCGGACCAGCAATAAACAGACAACGCTCAGCCGCACCGATCAGATCACCCAATTGATTCACGTGGTCGACATCGGGTGTCGGATGGGCAATGTAATCGTATCGTTCATCATGACCCGCCGAAAACGGGACACTCGGGATCGAGGGCGGTGGCGGATCAAACTGCTCCACGAATTCCGGATCGGGCACCAGTGGCTCTCGGAAGGGCGTATTCAATTGCACCGGACCGGCCGGCCAATCAGTCGCTGTCCGAAACGCACGCTCAGCCTCCGCCGACCACTGGGATGCAATCTCGGGTTGCGCGGCGTCGGGCGTGGGGAGTGTCGCCGACAGTTTCGCGTACCGTCCGTACAACTCCTCCTGATTAATCGTTTGCGGTGCGCCGCAACCGTGCAGTTCCGCCGGACGGTCGGCGGTGAGAATGATCAACGGCATATGCGTTAGAAACGATTCGATCACCGCCGGATAGTAGTTGGCGCCGGCGGTTCCGGATGTGCAGATCAGGACCGTCGGCCGCCGCGAAATCTTGGTCGCACCCATCGCGAAAAACGCCGCCGATCGTTCGTCGGAGTGCATCCACACGCGCAACGACGTGTAATCCGACACTGCCAGCACCAACGGCGCACAGCGCGCGCCGGACGACACGACAACGTCGCAAATTCCCAACTCGACCAATCGTGCCAACAAACTCCGGGCACAGGCGAGATTTGCGTGAGCGACGTCGTGTGTTTTCAACGCTGAACAATCTTGAGTATGGACTGCGCCTTGGCGTCCGTTTCGGCCCATTCGCGATCCGGCAACGATCCGTTGACAATCCCGGCGCCGGTAAACATTCGCACATCCCGCCCGGCAACCAGGGCCGAGCGAATCCCCACGGCGAATTCGGCCGTACCGCGACCGATCCACCCCACCGGCCCCGCATACCAGCCGCGGCCCTCCGGTTCCAACCGCCGAATGGCTGCCAACGCCGCCGCGCGCGGCGTTCCTCCCACCGCGGGTGTCGGATGCAGTTGGCTGACCACGTCGGCGTACGATACACCGTCACGCAGCGTGGCACGCGCACTGGTGACCAAATGCTGCACCGTCGGCAAACGCATCAGCCAGGGCTCCCCGCCGACGTCGGTGTGAGTGCACAACCCCCGCAGCGTCTCCACAATCCCTTCGATGACGTAGCCATGCTCACGGCGGTCCTTCATGCTGTTCAGCAGATCACGCGAGAGGGCTTCATCGCGCTCCGGGTCGGAATCACGTGCCACTGTACCCGCAATGCAGTCGGTATCGACATCCCGTCCGGCCAGTCTCACCAACCGCTCCGGTGTGGCACTGAGAAATGTCTCGCCTGCCCCCAATTCGAAACCGAAGCAGTACGATCCCTCCGATACATCGCGCAGCCGACCCACCAACGCCCAGGGTGAGAATTCCTCGTCGGAGTGCCAGTGAATCGAGCGGGACAGCACAACTTTCTGCAACTCCTCGGTTGCGATCATCCGCAGCGCCTCGTCGACCATGCCCTGCCACTGCGCAACGTCGATTCCTCGCTCTATCTGCCGACCGGATGGAATCGCCGGTGATGGCACACTGCCGTTCGGCCAATAGTGTTCGGCCATCTGCTCCAATCGGCTCATGACGTCCGGCGGGGAATCAGACGGTGACACACACAGCGTCACGATCAGGTGGGCGTGTGTCGTATCCGAGTGCAAAAGCGCCTCAGGCAACACAAAGTGAGCATCGCCAAATGACAACCAGGCATCGGGCTGACGTGATCGGGGATCAAACGCCGCGCCGCCGAACAGCCGTGGATGCGCAACAGGTGGCACATCAGCGGCACATTCGATACGCGAAAGCAGATCAGCCGCTTGTGTGAGAGCATCATGCAGCGACATTGCGCCGGTTGTCCGAACCGTCGCGGCCGACCCGGCCCCGCCATATTGTTCGGTGCTCCACCGCGAACGCCAGAAAATCTGTGGATACCCGGTCTGAGCGGCCAGCCACGGGAGGGGATCAACTCGCTTCTCCAACAACCACCCAACCACCAGCAGCCGGTCCTCGCCCGACGCATCCGCCTCTCGGCACACGTTGCCAACAGCCTGTCGCTGCTGGCTCGTCAGCGAACCGGTCGAATTGGTTGTCACGTCGGTGGCCGATGTCCGCATCTGTTTCCCCGCAATTGACGTCCGACCCGAATGACCGTTGCCGTCACGGTCAACGTCAATCCTTAGCGAACATACGTATCGCCTGGCCTGCGGTTCAACTGGATCGCACACCAGGAGCGGGGCAGATTCGATCTGTGCTGTCGGGTGATTCGCGAATCTCGATTCAATGGACCAGCCCGTCCTGGGAAGACGGGCCGGTCCTTGGGCGTGGGAGAATCAGATAACCGGGCCCGGGGATCCGGCCCACGGCACTTGTGGGACGTGGATCAGCGAGAGATCCCGGGCCCGGTAGGCCCAAATGAGAGTCGTGTCCTTCGTCGGTGGCCAGGATCCTATCCCAGCCACTCCCCCCCGGGAGAACTGAACACTACCCTCTCTGGCATGCGGCGAAGGACTCACGAGCAGCCTAGCAGCGTCTCTCGGACTGGCGAGAGAACTAAGACGCGGGCTAGACCATCAAATCAGCCCACACACATGTCCACCCTACAATTCCACAACTGTCATGCCAACCACTCGCATTTTTCTTCGAGCCTCAGACTTAATCAAGTAAGGCATTGATAAGCAACATCTTAAAAATTTACTGCGGTGACTCTCGGGGATAAATAGATAGCAAGCGCAGATGAAAATCAACAACTATCTGCGATTTCGAGGGCACAACTCGACGACTACGCTGAAAATCAATGACTTACGACGCATTATAATGCGATACATCCAACATGTCCGGAACGTCAAACTAAAACACTACAGCACAACGCCTTGTATCGCTGGTATCCGCGATACAATACTCGCCCCCCGATGGAATCCCCAATGGCTTCCACCACGAGAACATTACGTCACAGTACAAACTTGGGCAATCCTGTCAGATTACCTCTTGGAGAACCGCCTTCGACAGCTTCTGCCCCGATGATGAGACATACACGCGCTCGATCAGGTTTCTCATCTCGTGCAGACTCCGTCCGGTGTCATGCCGTAATGCTTCAACGATCTCAGCATCCACCTCTGTGACATTTCGTCCGTATCGGCGATTCAACTCGCCGACGACGTGCTTTACAAACCGCATCAGGTCTCGCTGGTTGACGCACTGCTCGGTCATCCGCACCCAACAGGGAAACACCGCCAGGATGTCTTCTTTCAGCGTCGCCGACCATCGCACGCTATCGTAGCACGTCGCATGAAGCCGTATCGAGGACGCCCGTGATGCGTCGGCCAATGTCTCCGACAAGGTCGCAGACAACGCTCCCATCAAGTCGGCCAGCGCTGTGCCTCGCAGCCGATGCAAGTGGCGAATGACATGCACCACATCGGATGTCGTCGACGACAACGCCGTGAGCAATTGACTGACATGCGCTTGCTGGACCGCCGCCTCGGTCTGGAAATCGTAGATACAGATGTCGGCGTGCGGATTGGCAACCGCGCTGAGTCCCTTCACAAACGACAGCTTTCCGGACCCCGGTGGACCATAGACCAGGAAGTTAAATCCCGCCCACAACCCCGGATCAAACATCCTCCGCAGCGTCTGTGCGCCTCTCAGTGGAACAGGGCCACTTCGTCTATCCGTTAGGCTCGACATTGACACCTGCTTCCCCCAATCAGTCCCTGATTCATCGACTTGCCCCCTATCCTGCCTGCCACATATGGAGATGCCATCTCCGGTGTCCTTGTCGCCCACTGAGTGGCCGGCCCGTCGCCACTCCGGATTACAGCAACATCATCGACAGTCCCGAGACCAGCAGACTCGTTTCGTACACTGGATCGACTTCCGGATTGGGCTGAATGCAATCCTGTGTAGAATCCGGCGGTTCCACCGGATGGCCACCGCCCACTCCGTCCGCCATTACCAATCCCTGGCTGCCCGGCATGACGACGAACGCCAGGACCAGAATCGCCAGAACAACGATTGATACCGCCCGCTTCAAATTGACTGCTGCCATTTAGCTCCTCCTCAAAGAGAGTGTGAATGTTGGCAGCAGACATAGAAATAAGCGTGCCAGTAGCCCGCATGATGCCGGGCGACCTCCCACCCGAACCAATAACCAATTAACATTAAACAACTTACAGATTAGATAATTCGCGAACTCCGTTTCACCTCACCCTCCAGCGAACGACCATATTCGCATAATTCCGCGATTCAAACAGATATTTCTCCACTGGGCCGCAGAACCAACAGCATGATCGCAGTAAACTGCGAATTCTGCGTAGTCCATCTCAACTCACTTGTTATGCTTATGATGTCAAATGAATTACATCGCAGCAATCAACAGACATGCCCAATCTCATCCGGACACTGTGTGAGAAGAGGTTACCTCATCTGTTTGGGACGTTGGATACCAAGCCGCTTCATTTTGTCGCGCAGGGAGGCCTCGCTCATCCGCAGGAGACGAGCCGCACGGAGTTGAACCCCGCCGACATCGCGCAATGTCGACTCGATGATATCGCGTTCGAATTCCTGGACCTGATCCTTTAGCGACCGGCCATGCATGCGTTTTCGGCCACGTGATGCCGTGGGCTCAAAGGTACCATCGGCTTGCAACCGTGGAAACTCGTCGCCGGCGTGGCTGAGCACCACACGCTCGACCAGATTCGACAGTTCACGAACATTCCCCATCCAGGGCATTTGCTCCATTTGTTTGGCCACGGTCTTGGGCAGACGCATGACCGGTCGGCCCAGTCGCGCGCACTTCTGGTGGATGATGAAGTTGGCCAGAGGCTCGACGTCTTCGGGCCGCTCACGAAGCGGCGGGATCGACACCTCATTGAGATTGATGCGGTAATACAGGTCGCGGCGGAATTTTTCCGCATTGATGAGCTTCTGCAAATCCTGATTGGTCGCTGAAATGAACCGGACGTTGACGGGAAATGCCTCGCGTCCCTTCACGCGCCGGATACTGCGGCTTTCGATGGTACGCAGGAGGGTGGCCTGGCTCTGCAGTGACAACTCGGCAATCTCGTTGAGGAAGACCGTCCCCCCGTCGGCGTAACGAATCAAACCGTCACTCCCGTCAACGCCGGTGGCGGCGTTCGCCTCGATCCCGAACAACTCCGACTCCAGCATTTGGGGCGCCAATTCCGGGAGATTGACTTCCACGAACGGGGCATCGCGTCGTGGACTGGCATCGTGGACCCAGCGGGCGAGATAGTCTTTCCCAACACCGTTCTCACCGAGCAGCAAGATGGGTGCATCGGTCTGGATCGCACGCTCCAGGTATCGCATGACGGCCCGCATGACATCACTGCGAAACTCGAACAATCCCTCCGTTCTCACGTCTTTCGATTCGGGCAGGACCGACGGCATCGTGCGACGTCCCAACTCCCCACAGCGCTGCACCGCCAACCCACAGAAGCGGGCCAGTTTGGTGAGACGGCTGCGCGCGGATTCGTCGAACGCACCGGACATGGCGACACTGTCCAGATAGATCACCCCCAGTAC
>WJJR01000524.1 GCA_014729565.1 Candidatus Zixiibacteriota bacterium
CGGCGACACCGTGATGACCGACATGCCCCTCCGGCAGCAAGTATCTCTCCCCTCCCGACAGAATGATATCGACACCGCTGTTGATCACTTGGTCGGAGATCGATTCGGTCATCGAACGCGACGGCGCACTGGCGACAAACACACCGGTGCCCGGTTCGCAGATATGCCCGCTGTTGATGAGCGCGGTCGCCATGCCGGCGTCGCGTGCCTCCATCATGATGCTCTGGTCCTTGCCCGACCGTGATGTCACCGGTTTCTCCGATGCGTTCCCGTACGTGTCGAACGGCACTTTGACACCGTAGGCGTGGATGGTAGCGCCGCCGTGCGAACTGCTGTTGGTGGAATTGAGTACGTGCGAACGGTACAGCCCCATGCGATCCATGCGGTCCCAGTACGAGATGCTGTCGGGACCGTAGCGGTAGATGCGGTGCGCCAGCCACATATTGCCACCGGAACCGTCGGGATGCATGAAGATGACGTTGCCGGTTGGCGTGGATTGCGAATGCACATCGCTGTGGGCGAACAGACCAAGAATCAGCGTTAACAAGACTGTGAGAAATGATGATTGGCGAATGGTGCGCATCTGAGTCCTCCGTTACCTGTCGTCGGTGGAGCGGAGAATTAACAAGGTTTCGTGCACGGTGTCCAGATGAGTGTGCAGTCGACCAAGAACGGGTGTGGATGTTGCGTGTGTGTTAAGTGTGAGGGATTGCCAGGAGAGTGTGGTTTTCACATACCGAGCTGGGGCTCGGTGCTCCTTTACGCTAACGCATCCAGGAGTTGTTTGGCGTTGGTGACGGCATAACCTTGCATGTCGTTGTTGTAGTAAATGTAAACGTCTCGTCCATCCTTCAGCCACGCCCGGATGTGTGCAGCGTCGTTTTTGATGTGCGTCTCGGAGTACTTCCCGCGATAGCCACCGCCGGGACCGTGACGACGGATGTAGACGAACGATGCATCATTCGGTTGCTCGACTGAGTATTTGGGCATGTCGGCCACACAGAGCGACGCGCGCTGACGGTCGAGCAGTTGATGCAGATTATCGGTGAACCAGGATTCATGCCGCGGCTCGATGACGATCTTGGGACGCACCTTTCCCGACAGGTCTTTGATGGCGTCGATGAAGGCATTGAGCTTGCCGAAATCGGCCTGCAATGTCGGTGGAAGCTGGACCAGCAACGGGCCGCGTTTGCTCTCGAACAACTTGTAAATGTCCAGAAAGTCACGCAGTTGCGATTCACAATCGTCGAGTTTCTTTTGGTGCGTGATCATGCGCCAGAGTTTGACGGCGAATTTGAATCGCGACGGTGTAATATCGCGCCATCGTTCGACGATGCTCGGCTTAGGAATGCGGTAGAATGTTGAGTTGACCTCGACTGTATCGAACGTACGCGCCAGAAACGGCAGCCACTCCCCCTGTTTCAGTCCGCGCGGGTAGAAGACGCCCTTCGCCCAATGGGCATAGCTCCAGCCGCTGGTGCCGATGTGGACATGACCGGTTTGCGATGACATAACCTGACAATATGGATAATGCGGTAGATTGTGTCGAGGGGGAGAAACCGGATACTGGTCCGACTTCGATCTTCACCGAGCTGGGGCTCGGCGCTCCGTCTAAAAGACAGCCCCCCGTCCCGGATGGGAACGAGGGGCTGGTGGTTCAACTTATGAGGAGGTCAAACTAGTTCTCGGTGACGTCTTCCTTCTCATTATCCGCAAGCATGACAGCCTTCTGCGCAGTCGCCTTGGTCTTCGAACAATTCGAGTAGGCGGCTTCGGCTTCGGTCTGGGTCAGACCCTTATTGGCCATCAGCCAGTCAATGCAGGCTTCCTTGCTGCAGTTTTCGCTGGCCATCTTGACGCCATCGTGGGCAACGGATTTGGTCTTCGAGCAGTTGGCGTAGGCGGCCAGAGCTTCTTCTTCGGTGTAGCCCTTGTTGGCCATCAACCAGGCCACGCAATCAGCCTTCGAGCAGCTCTTGCCGTCGGCCGACGCGGTCATAACCTTCGCCTTGCCGTCGCACTTGCCATCAGCCGAGGCCTTCATCGCCTTCGACTCGCCGGTGCAGTGACCCTTGGCGCCGGCCATCGAGGCCTTGGCGGACTTGGTGCACTCGCCCTTGGCGCTGGCAGTCTTCACCGATGACTTGGTGCATTCACCCTTGGCGCTGGCGGTCTGAGCGGTGGCCGATTTGCTACAACCATCCTTGGCGCTGGCGGTCTGAGCCTTCGCCTTGCTGGCGCAGCCCGAACCATCGGCGCTGGCTGTGGTCACATTCGCGTTGTCAGCCTTGGCGGTCTTCGACGCGCCGCAGGCCATCACCGGCGCGGCGCTGAACAGTGCCAACGCGGCGACGAACATCATAGCGGTACCAACGATCATGAAAGTCTTTTTCATTTTCTACCCCTCCGCAGGTGTAGGTTGTGTGAACGATTTACAAGAAAATTCTTAATATTCGGTTGCCGTTCGGTGCTACTCGATACGAGTCGTGATTCGAGATGATGTCTGGTTCCTGGTGTCGTTCATCGTTGTCATCTCGTCCAAACGGGGATCGCGATTGCTATCCCCATCGCATTCAACACATAATACGCTCTCAGGCGGGCACCTGTTCCCGGAAATCGGAGAAAAATGCGCCTGATTTACTTTTTTTCTCAATGGCGAGCCGGTTGACTCACATTATAGAAATGGAGGCCGCCCCTGCATCTAGCTGTTGCGGGATAACAGGTTATGCATATGGGTGGCAGTCGACTCAGTGAGCAGCGAAAATCCGCACCGTTTCCTGCTTGAGTAACACCCAAAAGGCGTAAATCGCTAGGGCAGTGCCAAATGGGAAGGAGAGGACGTTGAGGACGGCCACGATGATGCCGAGGATGCGGGCCCATTCCTGGTGCTTGAGAATACCGATCCCGGCGACCAGGGCCGGCAGATGGGTGAGGAGAATGAGCCCACCGATGATGACGCCAAGGCCGAGCGCTCCAAGGGCAACATCTTCATTCCCACTGAACATTCCACCAAGGCCGAACAGACTGATCACAGTCAACATACCGAGCAAGCCCAGGACGCCGAGAACAATCATAAGTATACCGAGAATCTGGATGTGCTTTTCCACTGGTCACCTCCGCATACAGGTTTCAGCGCCTAACAATAGGTGTCGGCGTCAGGTGCGCAAGAGTGAATACGGACAGTTCGGGGACTGAGTTTCCGCGATGAACGTGAGGATGTGTGCTGCGCCCGAAGCCTCGGTCCAGGCGATCAGACGGCTTCCGCAATCGGCGCTCGCTTCAGCGTGACGAGCGTAATCTCCGACGGCTGGCCGATGCGGACCGGTGGCCCCCAGTAGCCGGTGCCGCGTGAGACATAGATCCACATCTTACTGTCGTGACGGTGCAGACCGGAGATGTAGGGCTGCGCCAGGCGGGCCAGATTGTCCCACGGGAAGAACTGACCACCGTGGGTGTGGCCACTGATTTGTACATCAAAGCCTGCGTTCGACGCGTCGATGACACTCGCCGGCTGATGCGCCAGCAGGATGCGCGGCACATCGGCGGGTGCACCGCTGATCGCCGCATAGGGATCGCTCGCGTGTTCGGGATAGAACCCTCCGGCACGGTAGTCGGTAACCCCGGCGATGACCAATCGCGCACCGTCCTTTTCAATCACCCGGTGCTCATTCATGAGAATGTTCCAGCCGAGCCGGTCGACTTCATCGAGCCACGGCATCACGCCCGAGTAATACTCGTGGTTCCCGGTAACGAAGAACTGGCCATAACGGCCGGTCAACTCACGAATCGGCGCTGTGTGTTCACGTAGATTCGGCACAGTACCGTCAACGAAGTCGCCGGTGAACGCCACCATATCGGCACCGGTCTTCCCTGCTGTTTCCACGACCATCTCCACCCAATCGCGCTGAATGGTCGGCCCAACGTGAATGTCGGAGATCTGGACAATCCGGAAACCGTCGAATGCCGGCGGCAGGTTGGGCAGCGGGATATCGACTTCGCGAATGCGCGGCGTGCGACGCGCCTCATACACGCCATACCCGGTCAGGACACCCGACAACCCCAACAGCGTCAGATTGCTGCCGGCAATGAGAACGCTGCGCCGTTCGGGGTCGGGTTTGCGTTCGAAGGATGATCCCGTGGGTGCTTTACTCAGCCTCTGAGCCAACCCAACCACACGTCGGAGGAGCTTCATGACCAGCAGAATGAGA
>WJJR01000525.1 GCA_014729565.1 Candidatus Zixiibacteriota bacterium
ATCTAATCACGATCCTATTCTATGCAACAACCTTACCCATGCACCGTCGACTGGGGAGTCAACAGATGTGCCCCCGACAGTCTTCGTCCGGTGAGCGGAGCGAACCCGATGAGGACGGTCAGGGTCTACTTCATTCACCTCCAGCGAACGCCTAGACCCTCCTGGCGGGGTCCTTGATCCTGACCGGAGCGACCTACCGAGACACTGGTCGTATCAACGACTTACGGGCTTTTTGACAAAACCGGCCGCACAGCCCTTAACAAAACGGTCGCGGACGCCGTTATTGATTATGTGCGTACGCACAAAACGGAGAGAGCCCATGCCCCGCCCACGGAAACAACGCTGCTGCCGTCGGTACCACGCCGACCGGGTGTACAAGCCCCGCGGCATCCCGATGCGGGCCGACGAGGTCGTGGAAATCAGCCTCGACCAATTTGAGGCGCTGCGCCTGTGCGACAGCGAGGGTCTGGAACAGGGAGAGGCGGGCGAGCGCATGGGCGTATCGCGGGGAACCATTCAACGATTGCTGTACGGGGCGCGCAAGGCGGTGATCGATGCGATTGTCGACAACCGCGCCCTGGTCATCAATCTCAAAGAGAGCGAGGCATGCGATGTTGTACTGCATCCCCACCAACGGAAACGCCGGGCTCGATGACACACTCTGTGCGCATTTCGGGTCGGCGCCATACTTCACGCTGTACAACAGCGACACCGAAAAGCTGCAGGTGCTCGAAAACCGGAACTCCCATCATGAACATGGCACCTGTCATCCGATGCACCAACTGGACCCGTATGAGATCACTGGTGTCATCTGTCTGGGAATGGGATGGCGGGCCATCACAACCCTGAATCAGAACGGCATTCGCATTTATCGCGCGAAGTCGAAGAAGGTCGCCGACGTTATCGAAACGATCAACGCCGGTACCCTCGAGGAGATGGATCCGGAGACGGCCTGCCAGGGGCACGGGCACCCACACGCTCACGCCGGAGCCGGCCGCGGCCAAGGCGCGGAGAGTGGTGCCGGCATGGGCCGTGGTCAGGGTGCAGGGCGTGGTGCCGGAAGCGGAGGCGGCCGTGGGCGGGGCCGACGGGCCGGCGGCCAGGGACGCGGTCGCGGTGGACGCTGAATGCAGACAACAGAATGATAGGGGTGCCCCACCCTAAGGCCTTCTCTCGACGAAGGAGAGAGAAGGCCTTAGAGTGGGTTCGGATTGGAGTTCGGGATACTCTTTGGGTGCTCCGAGTCGCGCGCACTTACAATTCCGACTCCCGCCACCGCCGCACAAACGAAATGCATGAACCGAGTGTGATGATAATCACACCCGCCCAGACCCAATTGACCAGTGGTTTGGTTGACAGTTCGAGCGCGACTGATGCGCCCGAGGGGCCGTGGTTGTGGCTGGGATCTTCGAAGGACAACTGAATCGCCTGTTGTTCGACCCGCATGCCGGTCAACGCCACTTCGATGTCGGTACCGGGAATGGTCATTGGGACCGGTTTCAGCCCGCCGGGACCGGAGGTCATGACCGGACGAATCTCGGTCGATTGACCGCCGCGCTTCGCATCGATGACCGCCGCGACCTGCATCGAACCGGTCTGTTGATCATGGTTGCCCATGTCGAAACTGGCGAAGGTCAACTCCCAATCACCGACCTGCTGTGTCTGCCCCTTCGACAGTTGCACGGTGTGACCGTGATCGTGATTCTCGCCCGGAATGTATTCGATCGGGGCGATGTACAGATCGCTGAAGACACCCTTGACGATGTGCGGATTGCGCATCACCGAGTTGGTGTAATCGGAGAAGTACATCTTGGGACGCGCGGGGATTGTCTCGCCATTCTGCTCCAACTCAACATCGAGGTAATTCTGATTCGGCTTCTCACCTCGAATGAGGTCATTGAACTGAACATCGTAACCGAGCGCCTGTTTCGTTTCACCACTGGTCAGCGAAATGCGTTCATAGGTGCCGTAACCCGATGATCCGAGGATGCCCAATAACATCAGCGCAAATCCGGCATGTGTCAGGTGCCCACCCATGCGCAGGATGCGTCCCTCGGAAAAACGAATGATGCCGATGATGTTCGATGAGAGCGCACCGACTGAACCGAATGCCAAGACGAGATGCTCGGGCGTTGTCACCCCGGCGATGATTGCCACAACCACGGCGCCGACCGCCAGGACCAAAGAAGCGGCCGCATGCTGAAACAACTGACGCCACGGTGTCCGCCCGAAGATGAGAAATGGCGATAGTGTCAGTGTCAATGCGATCAACACACCAAGCGGCAGGCTGATAGAGTTGTAGTAATTGAGCGACACATTCGACGCCTGCCCGCCGATGCGAGTGAGAATCGGCGCCGATGTTCCAATCAGTACCAATCCCGCTGTGATCACCAGCAACATTAAGCCGAAGACGAGTCCGAACTCACGTGAATTGATCTCACGAGCAATTGGCTCGGTGCGCACGCCCTGAGTGCGGATCGCCAACGTGACCAGCGAGACAATCGTCACGCCGATCATGTACACAACCAGATAGGCGTTAATCCCCAAGTCGGCAAAGGAATGGACGGAGAAGTCGGCGAGCACGCCCGACCGTGTCAGGAAGGTGCCATAGACAACCAGCAAGGATGAGATTACTGCCAACGCAATGCTTGTTTTCAATAGCTTGGGTGTCCGGCGAAACAGAATCAGCCCATGCAGGAGCGCCAGCGCCGTAAGCCACGGGATCAGCGAGGAGTTCTCCACCGGATCCCAGCCCCAGTAACCACCCCAGCCGAGCACTTTGTAAGCCCAGAAGCCGCCGATGAAAATCCCGGCGCCGAGCGATGCCACCGAAAACGCCACCCACGGAAACGCGGTCGCGGCAAATCCCTCGAACTTCTTTGCCACCAGCGCCGCCATCGCCTGGGCAAACGGCACCGCCAGGGCTGCATATCCGATAAAGATGATCGGCGGATGGATCACCATCCATGGATCCTGCAACAACGGATTCAGGCCACGCCCGTCCGGCGGTGTCTGCGCCAGCATCTCAAACGGCGACTTCACCAGCATCAGCACCAGCAGGAAGAGTTGCGTCACGGTGAAGAACAAGAGCGACCGTGAGGCAATCGCACTGCGGCGGTTGAGCAGAAACAAACCGATCAACGCACCGAAGAATGCCCACAGGAGAAAGGTCCCCTCCTGCCCGGCCCAGACCGATGAGATCAAATAACCGAGCGGTAGATCACGCGACGAGTACCCGTAGACATACGAGTACTCAAACCGGTGGGTCAGAAAGAGGTGGAACAGCCGCGCCATCGCGATCGTCAGGGCGGCCGTCATGCCGATGTAGGCCCAGCGCGCGGTCCGCTCGACCTGTCCGCGCTCGCGCAGGGTCGTGACCAGAACCATCACGCCCAGCGCGGTGGCGAGGTATAGCATCAGGTTGCCAAGATTCATCGAGTATCCTCTATCTCAGTACGGCTCAGCCCGCACCCAAAATCCAGAACAGAATACGTGGCCAATCGTTCACCTTCAAGCCACTCCGGCCACAGTTTACCGTCGAAATGTCAAAACCGGGAGACTATTTGCCTTGTTTCTGGAATGCCCATGAGCGCCGAATCGGAGCCCCGAGCCCTGTAAGGGCGGCGGCAAGAACACAACAAGGTATTAGATGGGGTGGACGAGAGGGCCAGGCGTGCCCTGAGCAATGCCGGCGTGTTAAAAAACTCGTATGTACCTCGCGTAGGTGCGGCTTTTAGCCGCACCGGTCCGGCTAAGAGCCGGACCTACGCGAGGTTACGATTCTCTGTTCCGGCCACATCATGTGTTCCAGCATCAATGCACGACTTCTTCAACACGCCCGATGCCCAAGGGGTGAGGGGGCGCGTGTGAGTCACTTGCTGTCCCCAAGAGGAAAACCATCCACCCGTCTTACTTTCCGCCAACCCAATCCCCGCGCGTTTCGTACTTGACACATCCGCCCGCGATCTGTAGATACGGGCCGATTGTCGAAACGCAACATCCGTAACATTGGAGACACTGTTCGAATGATCCTGATTAATCCTCAACTGAGCCGCGCGCGTCGCGCTAGTGGTGTATCCACGCTTGCAGGCGCGACCACGGCATACCCGAACGATGGGCCATAGTGTCTCTGGATCAGCATGATCTGTCCAAGCCGCCGCCCATCCACCGGGCGGCGGTTTTTTTGTAGACAACAACACTCTCACGGGAGTTTTAACATGGAAGCGGCAATCGAAACACGGAATCTTCGGCGCACCTTTCGCAACAAACCGGTGCGGCGTCTGTTCAAACGCGGCAACGGGAAACAGGAACTGAAAGACCTGATCGCCCTCGACTCAGTCGATCTGACGGTACGTCCCGGTGAACTGTTCGGCCTGCTCGGTCCCAACGGCGCTGGCAAAACAACGGTCATCAAGATTCTCTCGAC
>WJJR01000526.1 GCA_014729565.1 Candidatus Zixiibacteriota bacterium
GATATGGTGTTTGTGACGGCCGGACTCGGCGGCGGAACCGGGACCGGTGCAGCACCCGTGGTAGCCGAACTCGCTAAACAACAGGGAGCATTGACCGTCGCGATTGTGACCTTGCCGTTTGAATTTGAAGGCAAGCATCGTCACACCCGCGCGATGCAGGGGCTCGCCGAATTGCGGACGAAAGTCGACACGTTGATCTGCATCCGCAATCAGCGGCTGCTGTCGATTGTCGACAAGACGACGCGATTGACCGACGCGTTTAACGTGTGCGACGAAATCCTGCATCAGGCGACCAAGGGCATCGCCGATTTGATCACGGTGCCAGGCCTGATCAACTGTGACTTTGCCGACGTACGCACGGTCATGCGCGAAATGGGTGATGCGATCATGGGCACCGGCCGGGCCGACGGTGAAGGCAAATCCAAAGAAGCGGCGCGGGCGGCCATTCATTCGCCGCTGCTCGAGGATGTCTCGATTGTCGGGGCACGCGGCGTGCTGGTGAACATTACCGGCGGTATGGATTTGGCGCTGCATGACGTGCACGAGGCGACGACTATTATCAGTGAGGCCGCCGGTGACGACGCCAATGTGATCTTTGGCGCGGTGATCGATCCTCGCCTCGACGACGAAATCCGGGTGACGGTCATTGCCACCGGATTCGGCGCCCATCAGGAGACGCCGCAGGAACCGGAAGTCGAGGAAACGTTGCCGCTGCCGAAATCATCGCGTACACGTACGCCGGGCGGGATGATTGACATGTTCGGCACCGAGCGGACAAACGTCGGCACCAATCGCATTCGCGGCCTGGCCATGGGCGAGACCGACGCGCTCCGCCAACCGCAGCTCGCCGACGATGATCCGGATAATCTCGAAGTTCCCGCATTTGTACGTAAGCACATGGTCCGTAGCGCCACCGAAACGGATAACGGCGACACGGACGAGTAGACCGACAACATTGGTACGACAGCACGGCGGGCGGGATTGCAGTGACAGTCCCGCCCGTTTTGGTATTTCCATGGGTGGCCCTGACGCCCCGAGGATGTCCCACAAGTTGAAGAATCTTCTCCATCGACCATCAATCAGTGTAGGGACACGGCCTGCCGTGTCCGCACGTCACCCCCAAACACCTTCTCTCCCATTGGGCACGGCAGGCCGTGCCCCTACAGATCGTAGGGGCGAACCTATGTGTGCGCCCTCCCGCGCAACTTGTGGGACAACCTCCCCCCGTCAGAGTTTACGGCCGGGCGGGGTGTTTGACATCGGTCAGTCCGCTTCAGGCGGACTGGATGTCTTGTAGCGCCCGGCTTTGGGGCGTATTAAAAAAGTCGTGTGCTGGCTCCCTACCAGATGATACAACTGCATGAGACAACCATAACTTCGCGTAGGTGCGACTCTTAGCCGCACCGATCCGGCTAAGAGCCGGACCTACGCGACTATAGCGACTTGCATAATTCCTGTCCGATCGAAACTGTAGTGGCGGACGGGCGCACTGCCGTCTGCACTGAGCGAAGCCGAAGTGTGCGCCCCTACGTTTTGCTCCCTCTCCTCGCGCATTTCAGCGGGGATCGGGTCGGGGTGAGGGGAAAATCGGTCTGGCTGGATTGCGGAATCGGGCAGGAATTCTGACAATCACTCTAACCTATGGGATTTTCAATACGCCCTTTATCCGAGTGAGATGGCAACACCCTTGCTCTAGCATCAAACCGTCTCAACCGCTTCATGTGCCTTGGGTACACTCCCGATGGATTCTTCAGGGCAGTTCCGTATTTACTGGCTATGATCCTGCTGAAGATTTATCTCACACCAGATTGGCTGTGATGCCGATTCGATTACTATGATGGATGTCCTCAACGAACTGCTCGTTCACTTTCCTGTCTCCGGCGTCGAGACATACCTGTTCATTCCACCGCTGGTTGCCTTCGTGGTCTCGTTCATCACCTCCATGGGTGGTGTGTCGGGGGCGTTTGTGCTGTTGCCGTTTCAGGTGAGTGTGTTGGGTTACACGGCGCCGTCGGTGTCGGCGACCAATCAGGTGTTCAACCTCGTGGCGATTCCCAGCGGTGTGTGGCGGTACCTGCGTGAGAAACGCATGGTGTGGCCGCTGACATGGGCGGTGATCGTTGGGACACTCCCCGGCGTTGTCATCGGTGCGTACCTCCGCATCACGATTCTGTCCGACTCCGGTGATTTCCGTCTCTTTGCCGGCATGGTACTCCTGTACATCGGAGTGCGGCTGTTACTGGATGTCATGAAGACCCGAAGGCGTGTGTCAACAGGAGTCGACAACAGGCGTCAATTGCCAACACACTTCGAAGTCAGTGACACGCGATTCTCGTTCAAACACGTAGAGTTTCAGTTTGCCGGAGAGCTGTTTCGCTGCTCAACGTTGGGTATTGTCGCACTCTGTTTGGTCGTCGGTATTGCGGGCGGCATCTACGGTATCGGTGGTGGGGCGATTGTCGCTCCATTCTTTGTCTCGGTCTTCCGCTTGCCGGTGCATGCCGTCGCCGGTGCGGCGCTGATGGGAACATTCGTTACATCATTCGTTGGCGTGGCGATCTACCACATTCTGTCTCTTGTGTACCCTGCACAATCAGTCGCCCCCGACTGGTATCTCGGACTGCTGTTTGGCATCGGCGGCGTACTCGGGATGTACGTCGGCGCCCGATGCCAGAAATATGTGCCCGCACGAGTGGTCAAGACTATCCTCCTCGTGATCGTCTTGTCTGTCGCGGGGAAGTATATCGTTGGGTTTTTTGTGTGATCAATTCCACAGTGACAATGCCGAGCACGATTGTTCCTGGCATGGTCGCGTGGGTCGAGGGTCGCTCATCGCATCAGGATGCACTATCCGTCATTCATGGAACTGTATGCACATGGATTCGAAATTCAGGATGATCGCTTCAAAACGATCCGTAGCGTCGCGACCGATGTTCCCGAAATAGTATTCGCTGTCGTCAATGGACTTGCCTTTAAGTATGACCGCGCTGTCCAGCACAACCGGCTGTGCGGCTAACGTGAGGCGTATCGAATCAATCCGGCACGCGGGTATGTTCCTGTATCCGCCAACTCCGATTACGCTCTCCGTATCGGTTACGCAGCGAGGCTCCAGATACTCACGAAAAGTGTTGTAGAATGGACGATAGAAGACCGTTCGGTCTGCTCCGGAATCGAAAGCAAAGATGAGTCTGTTGTCGCGGAAAGTCCCGGCAATCAAGGGGGTAAGACCGTCGAGGCAGAGATTGTTCTCAGTGCATTCTTGTGGAGATTCTGGAACACGAAGTGATTGTGGCCCGGTCCATGTGAGCTGACCGAGGCCAGAAATCACGGGGAAGCCGATTAGGCCTTCGATCTGAAAATCAGCCTGTGGTATGTACATGGCACTGTCATCAAGAATCAGAAAGATGGCGTTTTGAACAAAGGCCTGACCGATTTGGACAGAGTCCACGACCGCTAGATCTGCCATGATTCTTTTTCCGGAGATGGTGGATACCTCAATGCCGGCGTGCATCACGTCCAGCTCCAGTTGGTGCGCCAAGGAGCGGATTAAAACCGACAGATTAGCCCCCGTGTCGAAAGCGAGTGCGTGGGATTGGCCATTGAGTGTGAGCGGCACCAGGCCGCCTCGCAATTGGAGTTCGAATGATTGTTCAATCCGCACCTCCTGCGGCGGTACCCCGCCAAGGTGCGTCAGTATCGTCATCATGTTTTGGGCATCGGCTAGTCGAGCGGAATCCATGGCGGGGCCGTAGTGTGTCACCAAATGGTGGTAGGTACTCTCCGCAAATGCGTAATCGAATGATTTGAAGTAGCTGTCGCCTAAGAGCGAATGCGCTTCGATTACCAATGTCGTATCGACTGGTTGTATCCGAAATAAGAAGCGCTGCAAATGCTCGATCGCCGCGTCGAGATCATTGAACTTGTTCAGAACAGCCCCCCGATAGAAATCGATGTGCGGATCATCGATTGTACCGATTTGCTGCACGGAGTCACGCAGGTTGAAGAACTGCTTCGCATCATAGAGTTCGATCAAGGACGCGATTCGATCCGATGCTCTCGTGGGTATCACACACAAACACATGGTGATGCACAAGAACACGAACGTCGACATCGTCGACACGTTCATCTGTTTGGTATCTGTTGGTGGACGCATGAAGCCATGCTACGCGTTTTGCCCGATGGCTGTCAATACCCAGTCAGTCAGTGGACACATGGGTCCTTTTTGTCAAGTCGGCCAAGGCCGATGACCTCGGTGGTGTGCTGTTTTGGGCTCACGGCTTACAACTGACGCATGAGCTCACATAGCAGTGTCGCCTGTCGTAGCAATGGACCGCCGCGATCGTAACCAGGAACGAACACTGAGATTTGTTCGACTGGGTTTGGGAGGCTCGTCATTCAGCAGACTCGATACAGAGCAGGGTGTTATACCTTTGACAGGGACACGGAGTCGGAGGTACTTTCGGGACCTTCCTGCCGCGCTCTGCGACGGCGGACAGGCGGACGAGGAGCACCGCGAATGACACACGAGCCGATTCCCGATCCCACCATCACCAAGGCGCCCAGCCGTAACCCTTTACGCCGCTTGTATGCCTGGGTGCTGTCGTGGGCTGATAAGAAATCCGGCCCGACCGTGTTGGCGATTGTGGGTGTCGCCGAATCGTCGGTGTTCCCCATCCCACCCGACCCCCTCCTGATGGCGCTCTGTTTAGGCCGGCCGGCCCGGAGCCTGCAGTTCGCGACCATTCTCTCGATTGCATCGGTGGTCGGCGGGATGATCGGGTATGGGATCGGACATTTTCTCTGGGAAGCGTGGGGCCACTGGTTTATGGCGCATGTCCCCGGTGTCACGCCCGAGGGATTCGCCAAGGTCAGCAGCCTGTACAACGATTATGACTTCTGGGCGGTCTTCGCCGCCGGATTCTCACCCCTTCCGTACAAGCTCTTCACCATCGCCGGCGGTGTCTTCAAAATCAGCTTCCCGATCTTCGTATTCGCCTCGGTGATCAGCCGCTCCGCACGTTTCTTTTTGATTGCGCTCCTGCTCAAACGCTACGGCACTCCCATCGAAGCCTTCATCGAGCGCCATTTCGGCTGGCTGACACTGGTGTTTGTGGTGTTGCTGGTGGGTGGGTTTTTGTTGTTGCGGTAGACATTCTGCCGGCTGCACGAAACACACTGAGCCACAGTCGGGA
>WJJR01000527.1 GCA_014729565.1 Candidatus Zixiibacteriota bacterium
GGGCAATACCCTGCCGCCGATGCTGGTCGGCATTCCGGGGGCGATTGCGCGAATTCCGGTGGCGTGGTTTCTGGCGGTCTATCTGGGACTGGGCGTTGACGGAATCTGGTGGGCCATCACGGCGACGACCGTCATAAAGGGAACGATCTTGCTGGTGTGGTTCTCGCTGGGTCGTTGGAATCGGCATCATGTGCCCTGATTCCGCTTTCACATCTTGGCCTCGCTGTCATTCGCCCGTATCGTTGGGCCATGGGTAGCGATACGACACCGACCGGCACCGGATGGGTTTATCACGATGATTTTCTGCGGCACAACGCCGCGATCGACCATCCGGAGCGGCCCGACCGTTTGCGCGCCATACATCAAGGGCTGATAGACAACGGCCTGCTGCAAGAATTGCAGCAGGTGTCGATCGAGCCGCTTGATGACAGCGAGATCATGCGCGTCCACACGCGCGAATACCTGGCGACGGTGGATAGCTCCGAGAATCGCTATCTCGATCCCGACACCTATGTCGGCGAAGGGTCGCCGTCGATTGCCCGTCTGGCAGCAGGCGGGGTGGTCGCCGCAGCACGGGCGGTGTGGAATGGGTCGCTCCGCAACGCTTTTGGCACCATCCGCCCACCGGGGCATCATGCCCTCTGGGATCGGGCGATGGGTTTCTGTCTGTTTAACAACATCGCGATTGCCGCATGTGCGATTCAGGCCGATGATCGCCGCGCCAAGGTGATGATTCTTGACTGGGATGTGCATCACGGTAACGGTACGCAGGCAATCTTCTACGAGGACTCGGCTGTGCTGTACACCTCGCTTCATCAGTATCCCTTTTACCCGGGCACTGGCGCCGCCACTGAGGTGGGTCGAGCTATGGGCAACGGGTATACCGCCAATGTGCCGCTCCCAGCCGGCTCCGGCGACACGGAGTTCCTGGCGGCGATGGAGACATTGCTCAACGATCACGGTGTAACATTTGCCCCCGACATCCTTCTGATCTCGTGTGGGTTTGATGCCCACCGTCTGGACCCCTTGGCCGGTCTCGAGGTGTCGACCGACGCATTCGGTGAGGCCACGCGGATGGCCGTGCGTTTTGCGGATGAGATCTGTCAGGGACGCCTTGTATCGGTGCTGGAGGGGGGATACAGCACGCAGGTGCTCGCGGAGGCCGGAGCAGTCCATGTGCGCGAATTGTTGAACGCTTCGATGGGTAAAACGGAATGAGGGAGTATGTTGAGAAACCCGTCTTCTGTTCCGCGTGGGGGCCGGCTTTTAGCCGGACCGGTGCGGCTAAGAGCCGCACCTACGCGACATTGTCTGAGATGTGCATACCCATGCAAAGTGGGCTTTGAACTGTAGGGGAGATTGGATCATTGATGCCTGAGAGAAAGCGACGCGACGGGACAGTTTGTGCCGGCGCCGATGAGCACTACGAGCGCGGCGCGGTCGTTCCGCCAATCTATCAAACCGCGAATTTCCGATTCGACAACACCGAACAGGCCGCCGCCGTCGCACGCGGCGAATCAGATCACCTGATCTACACGCGCTACGGCAATCCGACCATCGAAGCAGTCGAACAGCGCATCGCGCAACTGGAGGGAGGCCAGCGGGCCTTCGCCTTTGCCGCGGGGCAGGCGGCGACCAGTGCATGGTGCTACGCCCATCTGCGCCCCGGAGACCGGTTTGTCGTGTCGAATCGCCTCTACGGTGGTACTGCCGCGTACATGAATGACTGCCTGACACCGTTTGGGGTCGCCATCGATCGGGTTGATTTCACCGATCACGACGCGGTCGACCGCGCGCTCGATGGCGCCAGGGCCTGCTGGTTTGAAACACCGACCAACCCGACCACGCAAATCATCGATGGGCCCGCCATTGCCGCACTGTGTCAGAAGCATGGTGTACTGTCGGCGGTCGATAACACCTTCGCCACGCCGATTAATCAGAAACCGTTCGACTGGGGTATTGATTGGGTGATGCACTCGGTCACCAAGTATCTCAATGGCCACGGTGATTTGATTGGCGGGATGCTCGTGGCACGGCATGGTATCAGCACCGACACCGTCGCGTCGGTTCGAAAGAACACCGGCGGGATCATGGATCCGCATGCGGCGTTCTTACTGCATCGTGGCTTGCGCACGCTTGTCGTACGTGTCGAGCGTCACAATGCCAATGCACTGGCACTGGCGCGGCATCTTAATCAGCACGACAAAGTCGAGCACACCTATTATCCCGGTCTTGAGAATGATCCGGGCCATGCGATTGCGAAGCGTCAGATGCGTGGCTTTGGCGGCATTGTTGCAATAGACATCAAAGGCGGATTCGATGCGGCCGCGCGCTTCATCGATCATTTGCAGGTGATTGTCAATGCGGCGTCGCTTGGGGGAACCGAATCGTTGGTATCGATGCCCGTGTTGACATCACACACGCGTGCGACGCCCGAGGAGCGGGCCATGGCGCGTGTCACCGATCACACCGCACGCATATCGGTCGGCATCGAAGATATCGACGATCTGATCGAAGACGTCGACAACGCATTGAAAGCAGTGTAACAAGACGGACACATGACGGCGGCTGCGATGATAGAGGGGCCATCGGCGCCATGATGAGCTGGAGACAATGGTTTGTTCAACTGTGCGTTGCCGCAGTGATGGCCGGTGCGGTCGTCATTCCCGGCGGTGTTCATGCGCAGGACAGCCAACCGTTGATTCTGGAGTACGCCGATTCATCCGAGGTGCTCCAGGCCCAGGGCGAAACGGAGTACCACCTGTTCGGCAACGTGCAGTTCCGACAGGGCGACACACGCCTGGCCAGCGACCGGGCAGTGTGGAAGCAGGACAGCGGGACTGTCTGGTTTCGCGGTCACGTGCTGATCCAGCAGCCGAAGCGGTTTCTGCGGGCAAAACGCGTGTTCTACGACCGCAATGTCCGCTCGTTTATTGCCTACGATTCCGTCACTGTTGAAGACACCGCGCAGGCGTTTTCACTGTCTGGTGAGCGAGTCCGTTTTGATCGCAATGCGGAGGTTGCGTACGCCGATTCGTCGCCGGTGATGCACTACGACTTTCTCCTTGATTCCGCCCAGCATACGATTATCATCGCCGACACTCTGATCTTCAAGAAGTTCGACCGCAGCGGGACGGCGTTGGGATCGGTTCGTGTCTACAAAGACGACTGGCGCGGTACCGGTGATTACGGTGAAATCTGGCCCGATTCCGGATTGGCGATGCTGACCGGCGATCCCGAAGCCACAGGACTTGGCGGGACGATCAGCGGCGACACGTTGTATCTGTACTATCGCGGCCAGACGGTCGAGCGTGTGCAGGCGCGGGGCAATACCAGCGGTTCCTATCAGGACACGTCACTGACCACCGGCGGCCAGAATCTGATACAGGGTGACGTGGCTGATTTCTTCATCACCAACGACACCTTGCGCGCGATTCGCGTCGTCGGCGAGGCCTACACCGACTACGACCCCGGCGAGCCCGGCGGCGGCCACAACAAAGCGTCGGGCGATTCCCTCTGGCTGGACTTCGACAGCGGCCAGTTGGACGCCGTGACCATTCGCGGCGGGTCGCAGGGAACGTACCGTGCTCCGAGAGAAGATGTGGGCGACGACACAGTCACGTACTCGGCGGAGACGATTGTCTTTGTGCCTGACTCCAATCGCATCGATTTGCTCACCTCCTCACAACTCAATTACCACGAAGTTCAACTCGATGCCGGGCGCATCTCCTACTGGACCGATACCCGGCAACTGAAGGCGCGCCCGCTGCCTCCCGACACAGCATCGGAAGAACTTGCACAACGGCCGGAATTGGCTGATGCCGAGCAGGTCGTGGCGGGCGACACGCTCACCTATGACATCGATTCCCGACGGGGACGCATCTGGGGATCGAAAACCGAGTTCGAGGGCGGCTACTACCGGGGTGAGGACTTTCGCAAGTTCACCGATGAGGTGTTCTTTGTCAGTGAGGGTGTGTACACGACGTGCGAACTGGATGATCCGCACTTTGGTTTCGAAAGCAAAGACATGGTCGTGATCCGTGATGACAAAGTCATTGCCCGTCCGGTGGTGATGCGCATCGGTGAACTGCCGACGTTTTACCTGCCGTACTACGTGTTTCCCATTCGCCGCGGACGGCACTCGGGCTTTCTGCCGCTGCGGTTCGGCAATTTCGAGCAGGGGAATCGGTTCATCTCCAATGTTGGGTACTACTGGGCGGCATCAGACTACTTTGATATCGAAGGTGCATTCGACTTCAACGAAGAAACGGGCATTCTGCTGCGTACCGGCATCAACTATGCTCTGCGTTACAAATTCAATGGCTCCGTGAACGCATCGTATGCCCGGGAAACACGGCTGCGAAACACCGGACGGACGCGTCGGACGATCTGGCGGTTGCAGGGGAACCACCAGCAAACGTTGTCGGAGACCGCCTCGCTGTCGGGGAACATGAATTTTCTCTCCGACAAGAGTTATTACGATGATTACGTGTACAATCCCGACGATCGGCGCAATCGCACACTGACGTCACAATTGAATCTCAGCAAACGGTTTTCGAAAGCGTCGCTGTCGGTCGGTTTGCGTGCGACGGAGAATCTCGACACCGAAAACCGGACCCGTCAACTGCCGCAGGCGTCGTTGAATTTCTACCAGTGGCGTCCGTTCCAACCCGACTCCGGCGACGACACACGCTGGTATCACAACGGGTATGTCGGCTACAGCACCGACCTCAATCACTACATCAAC
>WJJR01000060.1 GCA_014729565.1 Candidatus Zixiibacteriota bacterium
GGCCCGTGGCACCCGAACGTGAGCACCAAGTAAGCGAAGTCTCACTCTTTCTCAATCGGAACATAAATCTGACAATCACGATACAGCCCTTAACTTGTCATGCCCAGTTCATTCGCAATCACCCACTCAGATGTCATCCCCGACCGTCCTTCGCGACAGCGAAGGACGAGATCGGGGATCCAGTGTCTCTTGAGCCGCTATCCAAGACAACCTGGGGTGCCGCACCCTAACCATGCGGCGACTGTGTCGCCGCATGGTTAGGGTGGGAACGGCGCACAAACAACCACAGCGGCAAACGACCTAAAAAACCGTCGTGGGGGGGACGCTGCCTCGTGTACGTCGTTCTTCGAATCCGCGCGACAGCCCCCTCAAAACTCCGCACTAATTCCAATCGACGGCAGGATGCCGATTTCATCCTCCGTCTCGACAATACCCTCACGCGCATTGTATCGCGGCGTGCTGTCACCGATGTGATTGTAAATGTTCTGAATATCCAGATAGGTTGTCAGATTCCAGCCACCAAAGAACCACCGCTTGTCGACGCGCAGGTCGAGCGAATGCGATGTCGACAAGCGCTCGGAGTTGTAGCGCTCCGCATCCTGAGTCCCATCGGGGTTAAACGGTGTGTAGGGCCGCCCGGTTGCCAGACGAAACTTCGATGAGAACTCCCACACATCATTGAAGATGTAGCCGCCGGTTAAATTCAGAATCGCCGTCTGATCGTAGCTGCCGTCACGATAGACACCGTCGAGACCGGCATACTCCGACCGATTCAAACTCAGGTTGACTGTTCCGTACAACGGACTACTCGACAGCTTCTTTTGCAACGACATCTCCAGCCCATACGCGCGTCCGTAGCCCTCACTGACCAGTGAATCAATACCAAACGCGGTGAAACTTTCCTCCGATCCACCGAATCCGGCGCCGGTATTCGAGAGGACAATCCATTCCTGCTCCGTGCTCGCCGGCACATCGCGATACCGCTTATAGTATCCTTCGACACGGAGACGGGTGTCTGTGCGCGTCAGAATCTCGATGCCGCCGATGGCCTGATCGGCACGAATGAAATCGAGTGAGTGATTCACGGGATTCGATCCCAGCCAGATCAGTGACGGCGACTGGAAATACCGACCGATACTTCCTGACAACGTCACACGCGATGTGGCATCCAACGAAACAGCAAAACGTGGCGCTACCGCCCATTCATTGTCGATCACATCGAAGTAGTCGGCGCGCAGGCCACCAGTGAGACTGAGCACTCCGAAATCACGCACGAGTTGCACATATGATGCGCCCTTAAATGCCTCGACATCGAACTCATTGTCGATTTCGAATGTCTCGCCGTAGGTGTTCGTGAACGGTTCCAAATAGATGTTCCCGTCACTTTCCGCACGCTGTCCCGACAGCCCGGCGGACAGCCGTAGACCACTACGCAAACTCACCAGCGCATCGACATGGGCGGTCAACTCACGTTCCTGCGAAGCACTCTCGAAGATCGGATTCAGCAGCGAATCGTTTTGCCGGTAGTCGTAATCGATGAATGTCTGTGACAATGACGACGTCACCGAGCCGCGTGAGAACAGATGACGCCAGGACACCCCGGCCACCGCCTGCTCCATGTTGGTGTTCAGCCGGCGCGAGTTCTCGTAGCGATCCTCAGCGTCATCATTGAACAGGCGGACATTATCCAGCGCGCCGATGCCCAGGAACGACAGCCGATCACGAGGCGAAATCTGATGGGTGGTTTTCGCCATGAAGTCCCAGTACTCGGGAACGAATTCGAATCCGGCTGCCTTAAAGATGAAGTCCAGATAGCTGCGGCGCGCCGAGAACAACATCGACCCATTCGATCCCAGCGGACCTTCCAGATTCAATCCAAACTGTGTGGCGGAGACTGTTGCCTTGCCTCCGAACCGATCGGTGCGTCCATCGCGCAGATTGATCGACAAGGCTGAAGACAAACGATCCCCGTAGCGCACACCGAACCCACCCGTGTAAAACCTGATGTTTTCAACGAAATCGAGGTTGATGTAACTCAACGGGCCGCCCGACGCCCCCTGTGTCCCGAAGTGATTGATGTTCGATACGCGGAAACCGTCAACCAGATACAGGTTTTCCGTCGGCGCCCCGCCGCGCACAATCAGGTCATTGCGACCACCATCGACTTGCGCCACACCGGGGAGATTGGCGGTCGCGCGCACAACGTCCTCAAAGCCACCCGGCAACCGCCGAATCTCCTCGCTCGATTGCGATTGCACACTCGTGGTCGCATCGGGCGGTTTGGTGAAGAATCCGCTCCGCACCACCACGTTCGATTCGAGTTCCACGGTCGTGGGAGTCAGTTCAAACGAAACTTCCGCCGGACGATTGGGACTGACCAGAATGTCGTTGGCCACCTGTGCTTCATACCCGATCAGGCTGGCGCGCAGGGAGTAGGTGCCGGAATGCACATCCGCAATCCGAAATTGCCCACGCTCGTCGGCCACGGCGCCGCGTTGTGTACCGACAACCGTAATCGAGGCTCCGGGCAGCGGCTCGCGTGTGCTGACATCTTCGACACGACCGGTAATGATACCGACCCGACCCGCATCGGAGTCGGCGTGACTGATCCCGTGAGGGAGGATCAGCATCAGGAGAGCAAGATGGATAAATGCACGTTTCATAGGCCGATCTCACCGGTATCAAACCGTCCGCATGACAACAGAAGATGTGCTTCCTTGTTCCCCTCAATTAAATGAAAGGGACACAGTATTCAAAACTTTCAATTCTCAAGAAATGGTGTCCGGAGAATTTGAATGCGGGTAGAAGCTGTCGGTTGGCTCGCTGCCCCCGACAGAAGGCTCAGCGCGATATCACTAATGCCACAAACCGCGTAGCGGCGACACAACGTAGCACCGGGCATAAGGGCCTGTTGAAAAGGTCGTGTGTTGACCCCGGACCAGGTGATGTAACTGAATGAAACAATTATAACCTCGCGTAGGTGCGGCTCTTAGCCGCACCGGTCCGGCTAAGACCCGGACCTACGCGACAAGCCTATGGGTTTTTCAACACGCCCGTAAGCCCGGTGATGAGAGATCCAAAGCAACCAAAGCCCTGTAGGGGCGACACGACTCCGCTGTCTGTGTGTGGCACACGACCGTTCACCGGGCCCACACCCCGTGCTACACTGAGTCGCGCCTACGGTGCTCGCGATGTCAACGACTACAACTTCGCCGGCGTGATCCCCCGCTGCGCCTGGTACTTACCCTTTTTGTCGGCATAAGAAATGTCGCACACGTCGGTCGATTCGAAAAACAACACCTGGGCGATTCCCTCGTTGGCGTAAATGCGCGCCGGCAACGGTGTCGTGTTCGAAATCTCGAGCGTCACATGACCCTCCCACTCCGGCTCAAACGGCGTCACATTGACGATAATGCCACAGCGCGCATACGTGGATTTGCCAAGGCAGACGGTAATCACATTACGCGGTATGCGGAAATACTCCACCGACCGCCCCAACGCAAACGAGTTCGGCGGAATGACACAGACATCCGATTGGATTGTCACAAACGCATCCGAGCGGAAATCCTTCGGATCGACCACCGAACCGTAGACATTGGTGAACACCTGGAATTCGTCGGCGACACGCATGTCGTAACCGTACGACGATACACCATACGATATCACGCCATCACGCACCTGACGGTCGGCAAATGGTTCGATCATGCCGTGGTCGCGGGCCATTCTCTGAATCCATGTATCGGGTCTGACAGACATATGACTCTCCTCGCAAAGTGAAAAGCAGTGACTGCCCGGCTAAACTAAGAGCGAGAGCCGGGATAGAAAACCGAATTCTCCAAGTGAAAAAGATCGCGAGTGACAGCTACGATTCGTGCTGCTGGGGCAACCACAGATACAACGCCGACCGGTCGACTTTGTCCAGAGCTGTTGTCGGTAATCTGTCCAGACAGATGATCCGTTTCGGAATCTTGTAGTGCGCCAGACGCTCGCGCAGGAATGCTGCAACCGTGTCCGCCTGCACCGGTTCGGCCGCTTCAACAAACAACACCGACGCCTGGCCCCACTCGGGGTCTTCCACCGCCAGTATTGCCACACGGTGTACGCCCGTACACTGAATCGCGGCTTGTTCGATTTCTCTGAGTGAGACATTCTCCCCGCCCGCGATGATGACATCATCGCGACGTCCCAGCACGTGGAGATATCCAGCAGTATCGAGATAGCCCACATCCTCGGTCAGCAACCAACCGCTCTTGTGGATCGGCACAATCGAACCGTCCGACTGCCAGTAGCCGTCCGCCACCATCGGCCCACGAATACAGATTTGCCCGACGTCATCAACCGCACATGATTCCCCATTGTCAGCACGGACATCGATGTCGCACATCGGTAGCGGGCGCGCTGCGTCAGCCGGCTGTGCGCTGTCACTCGGCGACTGGGTGGCCGCCTGCGAGGATGTCTCGGTCATACCATAAGTGCCCAAAACCGGATATCCCGCCGCACGTGCAGCCTGAATCAGGGCCCGATCCGTTCCGCCTCCACCGACCAAAACCGCGCGCACGCAATCGGGACACCGCCTGTCACCATGTGCATCCAGTACCCGGTGCAACATCGTCCCGACGACAGACAGATGCGTAATGTCACATTCCTCGATCGTATTCCAGAGAGTGTCAGCATCGAAGTGCGGCTCGACCACAACAGCAAACCCCGAAATCGCTGCCCGGTGCACGATCGACAATCCACCAACATGATACAGAGGCAAGTTGATCAACCACCGGTCGGTGCTTTGATGCCCCAAGTTCATTGCGGAAGCCAGTGCACCGAAGTAGTGATTGCCATAGCTCAAGGCGACCAACTTCGGTTCCCCCGAACTGCCCGACGTTCCAACGATGGTACAAATATCATCAAGCTCCACACTCTCCGGCACAGCTAATTCAGCAGCTTCCATTTCCGTCCACTGCGTCCACTGAGATTCATTCCCCCCGAATCCAATGGTCAGTATCTCCTCACCCAAATCATCAACAAACAGCCGTTCGGCGCTTTCCTTATCAGCCAGTAGGAGCTTGGGGCCAATAATGGAAATGAGCCGTCTGATTTCCGAGGGGCTCAATCGTGTATTCATCGGTACTACAATCGCACCAATACGGACCGCTGCATGAATCAGGCTCAACCATGTGCGCGAGTTCGCCGCGCTCATCGCAATGCGGTCCCCCTGTGACACACCGCATGCCAGCAACCGCTGCGCATCGCGAATGATGTCCGCCTCAAGTTCGCCGTAGGTTACCGGACCATCGGTATCAACCGCTGCAATGCGTTCCGGCGTGTAGCGCGATAGTCGCACAGTGGGATAGACAATCGTCATTGCATCAACTCGAGACCAAGACCAGGAACAAGCGGTAGCCGAATGTAAGCATGATCGATACGCAGCGGTTCTGCAACCAGACCATCGGCCATCATTCCCGCGGTCGACAAACCGGACGCCGCCGCCACGTCGCCACAGGCGGCCGCCAGGTGCGCCGTCGCTGCCACACCAACATCACTCTCCCATGACGATGTCAGCACAATCTGCTTGCCATGGTCACGCGCCACCTGCGCCAATTGCAGACACGGTGTCAATCCGCCGATCGTCATGGGTTTGAGAACCAGTACATCGCAGAGATCGTTCTGCAATAGCTGTCCTCCAATCTGGGTGTCGGTCACATCTTCATCCAGCGCAAGTCGTACACCGCACTCACGTGCGATCTGTCGGGCCGGTTCTGCCTCTCCCACCGGCAGCGGCTGCTCAATGAACTCCAGTCCGATGTCGGAGCATGCCGTGCAGAAGTCACTGAGTTGTTCTGCATTCCACCCGGCATTCACATCAGGACGTAACCGTGCTGTCGATGAATGGTCACGCAATATTCTCAACCGTTGAACGTCATCGGCCACGTCACCCACTCCAACCTTGATCTTGAAACACGAGTACCCCTGATCAAGTCGTTGTTGGAGTTCTGCCACCAATTCCGGAACACCCTGTGAACGCAACAGCGCATTGACTTCAATGTCGAGCGATGCATCGGCATCAAGCCACTGGCTTAGCGGCAGGCCGGACAATCGTGCGGCACAATCTGCCAGAGCCGTCTCGATACCAAACCGCAACGATGCATACAAGGGCATCGCCGCAGTGACATGGCCGATAATGCCACTCAATTCATCGATCGATGAGGGAAGCGAAAGCTGCGCCAGGCGTGACTGCAGCGACCGCCACTGCCCCATGGCGTCATCGGCACTCGCTTCGGAGAATCCCGGGAGCGGCGCCACATCGCCGATGCCACACACACACTGTGCGGTTTCAACGCGAACCAGAAACCCCACCCGCCGACGGTATTCGCCGTGTGACGTCACAATGGGACGCGGCAATTCCCGATCATACGGTATGTGCGACCATGTCAGCATGTCTACAGATTCAGGCCGATAGCCAGAAGGATGCCGAATACAATCTGCAGTTGCGCCGTGCGAGCGAGCACCGTGTTCATCATCGGTCCATCGGTGGTAGTGAAGACAGTACGAATCAATCGCCACGCCGGCAGCAGACATGCACTCGCCAGCAATACACCAGCACTACTCATACC
>WJJR01000528.1 GCA_014729565.1 Candidatus Zixiibacteriota bacterium
GATCCATGCCTTGATGGGCCCCAATGGTTCGGGCAAGAGCACCTTCGCCAATGCGTTGATGGGTCATCCGTCATACGAGTTGACCGACGGACGCATCTGGATCAATGGTGAGGATGTCACCGAACTCGAGCCGCACGAGCGAGCGCGGAAGGGCATGTTCCTCGCGTTTCAGTATCCGATGGCCATTCCCGGCGTGACGGTTGCCAACTTCCTGCGCGCTGCGGTCAAAGCCAACACCGGCGGCGACGATGCCGCAATGAAGGGCTTCCGCAAGCAATTGCTCGGCGAATTCGAACGGCTCGAAGTCGACCAATCGTTTGCCACGCGCTATGTCAACGAAGGGTTCTCCGGCGGCGAAAAGAAACGTCTGGAGATTCTGCAGATGCTGATGCTGAAACCAAAGGTGGCGTTGCTTGATGAGACCGATTCGGGCCTCGACATCGATGCGTTGCGCATCGTCTCGGCCGGAGTCAATCATCTGAAGAGCGACAATGTCGGCATGCTGCTGGTGACACACTATCAGCGCATTCTCAATTTCGTGCAGCCCGACGTCGTGCACGTGTTCATGAATGGACAGATTGCCCGCTCGGGCGGCCCGGAACTGGCCCACGAACTCGAGGAAAAGGGCTACGAGAAGCTTGAAATGAAAACCAACGTGACTGCTGAGGTAGGTTAATTATGGCGGAAAAGGTCACACCCACACCGGAAAAGAAACAGGTCATGGACCTGGATATTCGGGATGATTACAAAACCCGGTACGGTTTCGCGGACCCGGAGCAGTTTTTCCAACGCGCTCCCAAGGGTCTGAATCACGAAGTCGTGGAGATGATATCAAAACTGAAGAATGAGCCCGACTGGATGAAAGAGTTTCGTCACAAGGCGTTGGACGCGTTTCTGGCGAAGCCGATGCCGCAGTGGGGCAACGTGGACTTGTTGAATTCGATCGAATTCGACAATATCCACTACTATCTGAAATCGACCGAGAAGACCGAGAACTCGTGGGACGATGTGCCCGACTACATCAAGCGCACGTTCGACAAGCTCGGTATTCCCGAAGCCGAACAGAAATTCCTGGGCGGTGTCTCGGCGCAGTACGAATCGGAAGTGGTCTACCATTCGATGCGCGAAGATCTCGAGAAGCAGGGCGTGATCTTTAAGGACATGGATTCGGGTCTGCGTGAACACGAAGACATCGTGCGGCAGTACTTCTCGACCGTGATTCCGCCGTCGGACAACAAGTTCGCGGCGCTCAACAGCGCGGTCTGGTCGGGCGGATCATTTATCTACATCCCGCCGGACACCGAAGTGAAGATTCCGTTGCAGGCATACTTCCGTATCAACGCCAAAAATATGGGGCAGTTCGAGCGGACGTTGATCATCGCCGACAAGGGCGCGCGTGTGCACTACATCGAAGGCTGCACCGCGCCGGTCTACTCGACCGATTCGCTGCACTCGGCGGTGGTCGAGCTAATTGCGCTCGAGGGATCGTACATTCGCTACACGACCATTCAGAACTGGTCGAACAACGTGTATAACCTCGTCACCAAACGTGGCATGGCACGCGAAGATGCGACGGTCGAATGGGTCGATGCGAATCTGGGGTCGAAACTCACGATGAAGTTCCCGTGCGTTTATCTGATGGGCGAACGGTCGAAGGCGGAAATCCTGTCGGTGGCGTTTGCCGGCGACGGGCAACACCAGGACGCCGGCGCGAAGGTCATTCACGCCGCGCCGAACACGACCTCGCGGATCACCTCAAAGTCGATTTCGAAGGGCGGCGGACGCGCGTCGTATCGCGGTCTGGTGAAGGCGTATCCGAACGCCGAGAACTGCAAAGTATCGGTCGAGTGCGATGCGCTCCTGCTCGATGAGAATTCGCGGTCGGACACCTATCCGACGATGGAAATCGCCAGCGAGGACGTGAGCATCGAACACGAAGCGCGCGTCAGTAAAATCGCCGAAGAGCAGATCTTTTATCTGCAAAGCCGCGGGCTCACCGAAGACGAAGCGCGCATGCTGATCGTCAACGGCTTCTTCGAACCATTCGTGAAAGAGCTGCCGATGGAGTACGCGGTCGAAATGAACCGCCTCATCGAACTCGAAATGGAGGGGTCGGTCGGATAATGATGACACAAGCAACCGCAGACTTGACAACCGAAACGACGCTCGATTTCTCCGAGCTGGTCGGACGCGTCGTCGAGACAAAGGACAATCCCAAGTGGTTGGCCGACCAGCGCAGAGCGGCGTTCGAGCTGTATCAGGCAGCGCCGATGCCGGCGCGGGTGGCGCACCTGTGGCGGTACACCGATCCGAGTCATTTTGTGCCACGTCTCGATCCCGACTCCTGGCCCGGTGCGGGACAAGTCGACACGAATGTTCCGTCGATGCTCGAAGACGGCCTGTCTAATGGTGAGCTGTCGGGCATTGCCTACAGCAACAATGGCCAGGTGGTCAAAACTGAAGTGATCGAGGACTTGGAACGCCGCGGTGTACGCATTGTTGATCTCAATGACGCTGCCAATGACC
>WJJR01000529.1 GCA_014729565.1 Candidatus Zixiibacteriota bacterium
GCACGGACGTTTGGAGGGTTCGGTGGGAGCTCTGCAATTCTCCATGAATCAACCTGTTGATTGTCTCCGCGCCGCTGTTACACTAAGTTAGTGCACCATTCGGCTGTCGGTGGATGGCCCTTGCAGGGGAGACGATACTGTGACCGAAACACTGAAAAACTGGTTTGTTGATGTGGGGCTCAGTGAGCCGCTGGTCACGTATGCTGCGCAGGCGACATTGGCCGTGGGTGTCGTGATCCTCGCCTTTCTGGCCGACTGGATCGTCAAGCGGATCCTGCTGACCGGGCTGTTCTACGTCGTGCGCGAGAGCCGCACCCGGTGGGATGATATTCTGTACAAACGGCACGTCTTTCAACGGCTGGCGCACCTGGCGCCGGCGTTGGTGATCTACTACGCGGCCGATTTCTTCCCGCCCGCCGCCGAGTTCATTCAGAATGTTGCAATGGTCTACATGATGTTGGCCGGTGCGCTGGTGGTCAGTGCGCTGCTGAATGGCTTCAACGACATCTACCAGACCTATCCCGTCTCACATCAACGTCCGATCAAAGGCTACCTCCAGGTCGTCAAGATCATCGTCTTCATTTTCGTCGGCGTCATCGCCATCTCGACGCTGATGGACCGGTCTCCCTGGCTGATCCTCAGCGGCATGGGGGCGATGACCGCAGTGCTGCTGTTGATTTTCAAGGATTCGATCCTCGGGTTGGTCGCATCGATGCAACTCTCCATGAACGACATGGTGCGCATCGGCGACTGGATTGAAATGCCGAAGTACGGCGCCGACGGCGACGTGATTGACATAACGCTTCACACGGTCCGCGTCCAGAATTTCGACAAGACGATTACAACAATCCCGGCCTACGCATTGATTTCGGATGCATTTAAGAACTGGCGCGGAATGAAGGAATCGGGCGGACGCCGCATCAAGCGCGCCATCAATATTGACATGCAGACCGTGCGTTTCTGCACGTCGGAGGAACTGGACCGGTACGAGAAGATCCAGGTGCTCACAGACTATGTGAAGACCCGTCGCAAAGAGGTGGACGAATTCAATGTCCTGAACAAAATCGACACGTCCACGCCGATTAATGGACGCCGGCTGACCAATATCGGGACGTTTCGCGCCTACGTGCGCGGCTACCTGCGCAATCACCCCAAGATCAACCCGGAGCTGACCTTCCTGATTCGGCAGCTTCCGCCGGGCGAGCACGGACTCCCGCTGGAAATCTATGTCTTCTCCAACGATCAAGTCTGGGCAAACTATGAGGCCATTCAGGCCGATATCTTCGATCACATTCTCTCCGTGGTACCCTTCTTCGACTTGCGTGTCTACCAGTTGCCGAGCGGGTATGACGTCGCCCAATTCGCAACAACGGTGCGCGGGACGTAAGGGGATCAGTCACGAATGGTTGGTGGTCCACGGACAGATGTGCCACGGGCCATTTGGGCGTGTTGAAAAACTCATAGGTCTCTCGCCCGGGTCCCGCTCTAAGCCGGACCGGTGCGGCTAAGAGCCGCACCTACGCGAGGTTATAGAGTGATTGTCAGAATTCCTGTCCGATTCCGCGATCAAGCCAGAACAATCTATCCCTCACCCCAGCCCTCTCCCCGCTGAAAAGCGCGGGGAGAGGGAGCAAAACGTAGGGACGCACGGCAGTGCGTCCGCCCGCTGCAACAATCTCAATAGGAACGGAATTCTGGCAATCGCTATAATATCACTCCCAGTGCGATGGCTCTATCATGGTCCCGGTGTGTTCCCGCTTGAATTGTCTACCATATCCGATTGCTCTTGTGCATGAATGAACTACATTGTTGTGGGCCGTATGCACGTTATCGCGCGCTTCGCATGTGCTAATCCTGGGGGGGCATGCTTCGTCGCCGATTGGGTAGGGTAAGTCTGATTGCAGCCAATCCGTGAGGAGGCATTCGATGCGAGGAGCTCTCTTGCTCTTGCTGGTCCTGGCGCTACTCGTGTCCGTTGATGCGTCAGCCGATCTGTGGGAATCGAGCTGTGCTGACGCTCTCCGCCGGATGAGCGAGGCACAGGAGACGGTGGCATCCAAGTACGAGGTGTACGCGACTACCGTTGACGAAGTCAAGGAGGCGCGTCGCGCTGCTGAACGCGTACGGAATGAGATTGAGTTGAGGAAGACGGACTCTGCGATGGCCAGTTCTGGTGATGTGTACGAATTCGACACCGCTATCCGGGCCTTAAGAGACGCGCGACGGCAGGGCGATCAAGCCGTGGCGAAGATCAACCAGTGGGTTCTGCACTACAATGCGGCCCTCGAGGATCTGCAGACCGCCATCGACGAGTTCGCGGCCAGCGTCGACAGTTTCTCCACCAACTGCCAGTATTGAGCTGAGACTGCTGTCGCCCGGACGCAACGCGTCTGACGTCAGCGGAGGCGTCGGCAATAGGGATGTCTAGCTGGCTACGAGTTTTACTCCACACACGGATCGCACGGCGCGTTTCCATTGAAGAACAGATGATTGATCAGGGCGTTGAGGTCGACGGCATCGGACTCTCCGGAGCAATCAAAGTCTGAACGCGGCGCCGGGCATTGCGGATCCTGAGGATCGGAACCGTTGAAGAAGAGTGCACTGATGATGGCATTCAGATCAACGGCGTCAAGGAAGCTGTCGGCATTCATGTCTGCGTGATTGGGACAACTGCATTCACCGTTGAACGAGCCGGGGGATGGTTTTGGGAAGACGGTCCAGGTGGAACTGCCGTCAGTTGTTCTCCCGTATGATGTATCGGGCGTTTGATCAGAGTAACTCAGGCTGTCCAGAACACCACGGCCATGATCGTCACTGTCGAACAAACCGATTTCTCCGGCGGTGGGATTGAGAATGAAAGTCGTGTGCGCCAGGCCTTCCACGGTTTCATTGTCCGCCCAAAACAACATGTGACCATTGGCCGGTATAGTTGTATCTCCAATCATGAATCGCGTCGTATCATTCAGATCATTCGACAAGTACTTACCGGACAGATCGACATCCACGGCCTCCGCATTGTACAGTTCGATCCAGGCGTCAAAGTCGCCGTGCTCGTCGGGGCAGCAGGCGGAATTGGATGCTAATACCTCGTTGATGAAGATCTGTGGGGCCGCGTAACTCGTGCTGTACCAGTAGACCGTGCTGGGTGGATTGGGCGGATCGTCGACCGAGGATGCGATATCGTCCTGGGCGTTCACGTAGTACGGCACCGTCGTCGCCATACCGGTCGGAGGGATCGCTACCCCGTAGACATCATCGCCCGCCACGCCGTCATGATGATTCCCATCGTCGTACATGTCGAATGCCATGAACCCGGCGCCCAAATCGGCGTAGAGTTCCACCGACGTGATCGTGTTGTCGCTTGTGACCTCGGCGGTCACAACGACCGAATCAAATGCCATCGGAACAAGTGGGGAATGCGCCGTGCCGGAAATGGTGATCGGGTAAATCTCGATGGCGCTGCCGGGTGTCAGGTCGCGTCCCGCCAACCCGGGATAATCGGCCGGAATGCGCGTGCACCGAAACGTCCGATTGGTACCGGGCGGGTTGCCCTGAATGACAATTCCATCACGATTCGCCGGGTTGATATATCGCCAGACCACCTGGCTGTCGGGTGTCACCTCGAAGAACCTACCGTCGGGTCCGGAACAAATCAGTGTGTTGCCATTGGGCAATCGTTGCTGGCCGGAGATGTTTGTCGCGAACCAATCGGTCGGCGGTGTTTCACCATAGATCCATGTCAGGTTAGCCGGGCCATGCGAAACGCCCGGCGGCGGCTGAGGATACTCGCCGTTGACGTCCACTGTCGTCGTGATCTCGTCGACGGTGGAGTAATCCCCGTCATCGCGGCCACGTCCGTTGTTAAAGATCAGGATATTGCCCTCGCCAGCGAAGCCGCTTGGTACCCAGCGGGCATCGTGTTGTCCATACAGTGTGCGATCAGTCGAATCACCGGCGTCATAGGTAACCGGATTACCCCAGCGATAGAGTATGTCGCCGCCCATGCCGGCATTGCCGCCGGTGTGTCCGGCCGCTTCCGCGGTCGTTGTGCTGTGATCGATGACCCAGATCTCATCAAACACGTGGCAACTGATGACGATTTGATCCAACTCCGGATTGTAGTCGATCGAGTTGGCATGTATCCAGTCTTTGGCCATGTTGGGCGTATAGTTGATGTCAACCAGCTCGGGATGCTCAGCCACCACGCCGTAGTTCGCCTTTGTCGAATCGAAGTCCTGAACCAGGTGATCCCAAAGATGCCACTCCCAGACAATGTTTCCGGTTGCCAATCCCGTTGGTTCGACTTCGATGATGTGCTCCGGAGAGAGTTCGTCCGGCGGCAGAAGTGCCGGATCACGGCCCGCTGCGATCGCGTCAGCCTGTGAATAGTCTTCCCATGCCAAAATGAGCACATTGCCGTTTGGCAGCGGTTCGACATCATGATGTTGAAGAACATCCGCCGTGAAGTACTGGTAATCCCAAATGAGCGTGCCATCCCACGAGAACTTCTGTATCCGTCCACCGGCACCGCCGCCGGCCGTCATTTTGCCGGTGCGCAGCAACTCCCCGTTCTCAAGAAGATAGACGGAGAACGCCGGTTGATAGGTGCTCTCCCACCTATTGATGAGCCGCCCCCACATGTCAATGAGATAGGTGTCCTCGGTGGCGCCCGGCGTGAAGAGGTTGTAACCGGGCGAGGCCATGGAATCATAGTGGAACAGCCCCACGGTCTGTGATTGTGCGTGCAATAAGACCGGCGTGAGTACAACGATGACAAGGCCGGCGATCAGCGCGCAAATTGTGCCTTTTGATCTCTCCTGTATGGTCATCCACATCCCTCTCGAAACTCTCAGCATCCCAGTTGGGTTCTGCATCGCTGACGTCATTTACTCCAGGCACGGGTCGCACGGCCCCGATCCATTGAAGAACAAAGTGCTGATCAGTGCATTCAGATCGACTGCGTCGGTTTCGCCCGAGCAATCAAAGTCCGAGCGCGGGTTGGGGCATTGCAAATCCTGTGGATCAGCACCGTTGAAGAAGAGCGCCTGGATGATAGCATTCAAGTCCACAGCGTCAAGTTGATCGTCGTCGTTCATGTCGGCCTGGTGCGGGCAGGAGCACGCGCCGTTGAAGGCCTCGGGTGATGGATTGGCGAATAACGTCCACATCGTGTCTCCATCAATCGATCGGCCGTACGACGTGTCGGGGGTCTGCCCGGTGTAGGTAATACTATCCAACAGGGCGTTGCCATTTGCGTTGCGGTCGAACAAGCCAATCGCCCCCGCGGTCGGATTGAGGGTAAAGTTCGTGTGCGTCTGTCCCTCCCCAGTCTCGTTATCGGCCCAGAAGAGAATGTGGCCACCGGCGGGAACGGTTGTGTCGCCAATCATGAATCGGGACGAGTCGGCAAGATCATTGGTCAGGAACAATCCGGACAGGTCGACCGCCACCGGTTGCGGGTTGTAGAGTTCAATCCAGGAATCGAAGTCTCCCTGATTGTCCGCGCAGCAGGCAGAATTGGATGCCAGCACCTCGTTGATCACAACCTGCGGCGCAGAATACGTCACGTCATACGTGTACACCGTACTCGGCGGATTGGGAGGATCGTCAACAGATGATGATATGTCGTCTTGTGCCTGAATGTAGTAGGGGACCGTGCCCGACGTTCCCAGAGGTGGAATCGAGACACCATAGACGCCGTCGTCCGCGGCACCGTCATGGTGATTCCCATCGTCACGCATGGACAGCGAAGTGTACCCGGCGCCGAGATCGGCGTAGAGGGTCACCGCGGTGATGAGATTGTCGCTCGATATCGTGGATGTAACGACCACCGAATCGTACGAGGCGGGAGTCTGCGGAGAGTGCGCGGTACCGGCAATCGTGATCGGATAACTCTCGAGCGGACCGCCCGGTGTAAGGTCACGACCGGCGAGGCCTGGGTGATCGGGGTCGAGACGTGTACACCGGAACGCGCGGACGAACGGGTTCACGTAGCGCCAGACGGTTTGGGTGTCGGGTGTGACCTCGAAAAACACGCCGTCCGGACCGGAACAGATGAATGTGTTGCCGTTCGGCAGTCGGTGCGCACCGGAAATGTTGATCGCGAACCAATCGGTTGGGGGATCGGCCATGTACGACCAGGTCAACGTGTCGGGTTTGTGCGGTTGACCCGACCGTGGTTGCGGATAGCGTCCATCGATTGTGATCGTTGTCGTGATTTCATCAACGGAAGAATAGTCGCCATCCGGCCGGCCGCCACCGTTGTTGAAGACTAAAATGTTACCCGCGCCGGGAAGCCCGTTCGGCACCCAGCGGGCGTCGTGCTGCCCGAAGAGCTTCTGATCGAACTGATCTCCTGCACGGTACGCGATCGGATTACCCCAGCGATAGAGAATGTCCCCGCCCATTAACGCGTCGCCACCGGAATGTCCGGCGGCTTCCGCGCTGGTGGTGCTGTGATCGATGATCCAGATTTCGTTGAACGTTCGCGAACTGATGACGATTTGATCGAACTCGGGGTTGTAATCGATCGAGTTGGCGTGAATCCAGTCACTACTCGTCGACGGCGTGAAGTTCAGATCGACCAGCTCCGGATGCTCCTCGACGACACCATAGTTAGCCTTCGTCGAATCGAAATCCTGAACTAAGTGGTCCCAGAGATGCCATTCCCACACGATATCGCCGGTTGTTGGCCCGGTTGGCGCGACCTCGACAATGTGCTCGGGCGAGAGCCCACCAGTCGGTACGAAAGCGGGATTTCGCCCGGCGGCAATCACCTCAGTCTCCGACTTGTTTTCCCACGCCAGGATGAGAACGTTTCCGTTCGGCAGGGGTTCGATGTCATGATGTTGAAGTACCGAGGACGTGAAGTATACATAGTCCCAGATCAGCTCACCCTCCCAGGTGAATTTCTGGATCCGCCCGCCGAGGCCGCCGCCGCCGGTCATCTTACCCGTTCGGAGCAAATCGCCATTGTCCAGAAGGTACGCCGTGAAGGCAGGGCGATAATCGGTCTCCCAGGAATGAATCAGTCGACCGTACATATCGATCAGATACGTGTTCCGTGACGCTGAAGGGGTGAAGAGATTGTAACCGTTCCAGGCAGCCGAATCGTAAAGAAACAGCCCCGTGGTCTGGGGCTGAGCATGTGGCGCGGACCGCGTGAACAGTGTCATGACGACAACAGCCAGCGCGATGGCCATTACTCGGGATGGCATCAGCGTGCGGCGGGGAGGCGTGCTGTGGCTTATTCTACATGTCACATGAGAGTTGGGACAGGCTTCTGTCAACTGCACTGCCACTGATCGCTGCATAAATCGTAACTGACTGCGCATGGTGTAACCATCCCTGTTGGATAACGTCCCATAGGTCGACGGGATCGCCGTTGTATGTTCCGTAGTACGGCGAATCGTTGTGGAATGTTCCGGACGGCGACCGGAGCATCTAGGCGTGCTGTACGCTTCTACGACGCACGTACAGCACGATTGAGACTAGGAGCAACGCCCCGAAAATCACTGCTCCTATATCGGTGAGGGTGGGGATTACACCTGGAGAGAGACACGTATACACACGCGCCAGGCCGGCGCCACGTCGAGGTCCCCCGATAATGATATCGTCGACCCCGTCTCTGTTCACGTCGCCGGCGCTCGATACGTCCGTACCCAGATTCCGACGAATGCCCTGGCCGGTGAACACGTGCAGCAATGTGCCATCAAAGCCGGAATGGATGTAAACGCGTCCCGCATTGTTGTCACCAGCGTCATTGAACTTGGCGCCAATGATCAACTCGGGGATGCCATCGCCGGTCAGATCGCCCGTTCCGGACACCGCCCGGCCGAATTCATCATCCACTGCCTCGCCGGTGAGGTCATAGAGCAAGGAGCCATCCTGGCCCGAGAAGGCGTAGGTCTTTCCCGTTCCGGCAGCGCCTGTCGCACCCACAATGAGATCGGGAAAGCCATCGGTGTCCAGGTCGACACCACCATCAACGTCAAAGCCAAAGAAGTTTTGAGTGGCTTCGCCGGTGAAGGTGTGCAACAGGCTGCCGTCCTGGCCGGAATAGACATACGCGCGGCCCGCGTCGGACCCACCGGCGTCATTCAAGTCCGCTCCGACGATGACATCGTCGTAGCCATCGTTATTCACATCGCCGGCACAGGCCACCGACCGCCCGAACCCATCGTCAGCGGCTTCACCGCTGAAAGCGTACAGCTCGCTGTAATCGAGGCCGGAATAGATGTACGCGTTCCCCGGATTACCGGGAGCAGGAGACGGAGCCCCGACAATCAGGTCGATGCGCCCATCCATGTTCACATCCCCGGCGCCGGACACCGAAAAGCCAAATTTATCGTCGGCCACCACACCGGTAAACGTGTGCAGAATGCTGCCGTCGATACCGGAAATGACATACGCCTCTCCTGTGCCACCGGCATCCCGCGCACCGATAATCACATCGGCGTGGCCATCGGTGTTCACGTCAGTAAAATCAGACACCGACCAGCCAACATTGTCGCCAAAGCCGGTGCCAATAATAGTGTGAATGACAGCTCCGGTCTGTCCGGAGTAGATATAGGCCTGCCCTGCATCAGGGCCGCCGGCATCGTTGCCCCACGCGCCAATGATGACGTCATCGTAGCCGTCGTTGTCAACGTCGCCCGCTCCGGAGACCGCGCGACCAAAGCGATCCGCTCTGCTGTCTCCCTGAAACAGATACGTCTCACCACATGTCACTTGGCCGTATCCAGCAGACGCGTAGAAAGTTAGCGCAAGCAAAATGAACGACAGGACGAACACTCGAGTCGATTTGCACATGAGAACTCCGTTGCTTCAATTGTTAACCACAATCACCCGATTCGGGTTGGACTAGTAAACAGGGTGGATTACAACCACGGCCTCGCGAATTGCAAGGGAGGCAGGAACCAAGCCCCATCTACTATACAACAAACTTGGATTTTGTCAACAGTGTGGGTCCCTTTAAGATCCTTGCAGCGATTGCATAAGATTGTGTGCGGGAGTCACTTGAGTCGCCTGTCAGAAGGCACACCCTTTTTGTCATGTGTCATCTCATTAGCTGATGCGTCGTGTGACAGCAGCAGACGCGTGTACAGTGCGCCATACACGCAAATAGGAATCACTTGCCCGAAATAGGTAATCAGAGGAATCCGATACTCCCGGTACAATGTCGAAGGAATCAACTGTGCGATCAGATTCTCACGCAGAAACACGACATCCTGAGCAGCGACATACTGATACACTTCGATCAGAACCCAGAGAGCGAAGATCACAAACATTACGGCACTGCCGAGTAGAATGCGTCTCAGATCAGACCACCGTCGCGGCAAGCGAACGCCCAACGCGAGCGCCAGAAACGTAACGATCGGGTAGCCGAATTGGCGGATGTCAACCGTGGTGTCCGTTGTGATGCCGAGAGTCTGATGGGTGTACTCGGTGTGCCGGCGATCTTTGCCTTCAAACCGAATGCGGAAATGCGCACCGACTCCTTCATCGGCGTCGGAAGTGTCCTCAAGCCAGATGCGCTGGACCTGTGCATTCGCGACCATTGGAATGAACACGCCAGCCGTGCGCGCGAGCAGGAGGTGGTAGACCGGTGCGACAAGCAGCCAGATGCCGAAGACCACGACATAGGCCAGCGCGACGCGCGCCAGGATGTTACCGAGCGTGTGTGTCTGATGTCGTGGCATATCGTTCTGCCCAGTAGACCCAGAGGGCGATTCCCATCACGATGACAAAAGTCTGGCCGACGTAATTGTGCGCTTCGAACAAGTAATCGGGCCGCACAACAGCGACGATCACCAGGCCGATAATGCGAATCTCGTTAACAATGAGTATTCCGACAAGTCCCAGGCCCAGACCGATCAGCTTACGCGTGAACCGAGTCGGCAGAGCGAGCACAGCGGCACAGAAAAGGCTGAATGCTTCGGCGCCGTTACACCCAGTGGCCACTGTCACACTGGTTCCCTCCACGGTGATCATCTGGCCGTATGCGGCCGCGTTGCTGCCGAACAGGCGAAACAACGCCGCGGTCACACTGGCGAGCACCCCCGTGTACGGATTGAGGACATGCTCGATCATCCAGGAATTGTTGAACACCCAGAAGA
>WJJR01000530.1 GCA_014729565.1 Candidatus Zixiibacteriota bacterium
GTCGTACACAGTGGACACGCTTGGCCGCTATTTTGAACGGGCTCTGGCTGAACGGCGTGATGACGGCACTCCCGATCTATACACGACTCATGGTCTGCTTCTGTCTGATTCCGACATCCCGGAATACGCCGAGGAGATGATCGCCCCATATATCGGCGATGCCGCATTGCTGGGTCAACGCACCGCGGAAATGCACATCGCCCTGGCCGGCAGTGACGCCGATCAGGCATTCAGCCGCCAGTCGTTTACGTCGCTCTACCAGCGGTCGATCTACCAATCGATGCGCAGCCAGGCAAAGCGCTCGTTGGAGTTGCTGCGCAAGTCAACGTCGTCGATTCCCAGCGATGCGCGCCCTGTGGCGAACCAGGTGCTCGATGCCGAAAGCAGTCTTATCAAGCTCTTCGAGGCGCTACGAAAGCGTAAGCTGTCGGCTGCACGGATTCGTACACATGGTGATTTCCATCTGGGGCAGTTGCTGTTCACCGGGAAAGACTTCGTCATTATGGATTTTGAGGGCGAGCCGACACGGTCGATCAGTGAGCGCCGCTTGAAACGTTCCCCCCTGCGCGATGTCGCCGGGATGTTACGATCGTTCCACTACGCGGTCGCAATGGCCCGCAGCCGGATGATCACGTCCGACAGCGGAACGTCGCCGGCGACCAACCCGGAAGACCAGGAACGACTCGAGCACTGGGGACGATACTGGTACGCGTGGGTGTCCGCCGTCTATCTCAAATCGTACTTAGCGACGTGTGACAAAGACACCTTTCTGCCGAAAACACAGGAAGAGCTGAAGATGCTGCTGGATGCGTATCTGCTGGAGAAGGCCATTTACGAAGTGGTCTACGAACTAAACAATCGCCCCCAGTGGGTGCGTATTCCTCTTGAGGGTATTCTGTCGTTGCTCGAAACAGGCGAGGACGGATCGGCACGTGCGTAGCACGTCGGTGTTATCGAGTCGTCAGTGTGCAAATTGAATTCAGGGAGTCCAATGCCGTCCAATACTCAGACCATCGATCAATCGTTGTTCACCGATAACGACCTGTACCTGTTCAACGAGGGTAGTCATTTTCATCTGTACGAGAAACTGGGTGCGCATCCGATGTCCGTGAACGGCCGGCGCGGAACTCTCTTTTCCGTCTGGGCGCCATCGGCCAAATCGGTGGCGGTGTTTGGCCAGTTTAACGGCTGGGACCCGAAAGCCAATCCCCTGGCTCCGCGCGGCGGATCCGGTATCTGGGAAGGATTCATCGAGGGTGTTGATCACGGGACGATCTACAAGTTCCGAATCGTCTCCAACCGTGACAAATACAAAGTCGATAAGGCCGATCCCTTTGCTGTCCATGCCGAAACTCCTCCGAAGACCGGCTCAATTGTCTGGGATCCGCACTACGATTGGAACGACGGTGCGTGGATCGAGCAACGGGCTCAACACAACGCTCATGGGCAGCCGATGTCCATATACGAATTGCACCTTGGTTCGTGGATGCGTGTACCGGACGATGGAAACCGGTCGATGTCGTATCGCGAATTGGCCGAACGACTGACGACATACGTCGTCGACATGGGTTTCACACACGTGGAATTCCTGCCGGTGATGGAGCATCCGTTCACCGGCTCGTGGGGGTATCAAACGACGGGCTACTTTGCTCCTACCAGCCGTTACGGGACGCCGCAGGACTTCATGTATCTGATCGACACATTGCACCAACACGGCATCGGCGTCATTTTGGACTGGGTGCCGTCGCACTTTCCCAGCGACGAGCATGGTCTGTGCTATTTCGACGGCACGCATCTATTCGAACATTCCGATCCACGCCAGGGATACCATCCCGACTGGAACAGTTACATTTTCAACTACGGACGACACGAAGTCCGCAGTTTTCTGATTTCGAGCGTATTCAACTGGCTCGACCGCTATCACGTTGACGGTCTGCGTGTCGATGCCGTAGCGTCGATGTTGTACCTCGATTACTCGCGCAAAGCGGGTGAATGGATTCCCAACGATTACGGCGGCCGCGAAAACATCGAAGCGATCAACCTCCTCCGGCGCATGAACACCGAAGTCTACAACTCATTCCCCGGTGTACAGACCATTGCGGAAGAATCGACCGCGTGGCCGATGGTGTCGCGCCCGACATACGTAGGCGGACTTGGATTCGGATTCAAGTGGGACATGGGTTGGATGCATGATACGCTTTCCTACTTCAGCCGTGATCCGATTCACCGCCGCTATCATCACAACGAACTGACGTTCCGCATGGTCTATGCCTTCAACGAGAACTTTGCGATGCCGCTGTCGCACGACGAAGTCGTGCACGGCAAGGGGTCGTTGATCGGGAAGATGCCCGGCGACGATTGGCAGAAGTTTGCGAATTTGCGCACACTGTACGGATATATGTATGCCCAGCCGGGGAAGAAGCTGCTGTTTATGGGCTGTGAGATCGGCCAGTGGCGCGAGTGGAATCATGACGACGGTCTCGACTGGCAGTTGTTGGAACAGCCGCTGAACGGCGGCCTCAGGAATTGGGTTCGTGACGTCAATGGCCTGTACCGTACCGAGCCGGCGTTGCACGAGATCGACCATGATCCGGCCGGATTTGAGTGGATCGACGGCAGTGACTCGGAGAACTGTGTGATTTCGTTTCTCCGTCGCGGCATCAATGACGACGATGTGATACTGGTCGTCTGCAACCTGACTCCCATTCCCCGTCACAACTACCGTGTCGGTGTACCGTTCGGTGGTCATTGGCACGAGATTCTCAACAGTGATGCCCAGTATTACGCCGGCAGCGGCCAGGGTAATTTGGGTGGCATCGATGCGGCGCCGATGTCGTATCATGGCCGTCCGTACTCATTGACCATTATCGCGCCACCGCTGAGCACTGTCTTCTTCAAGCCCGAGAAAGGTCACGGTGCGTGAGTTCTTCATACCGCCTCGGCGCCACTCCGCTATCCGATAATCGTTGCCACTTCCGCGTCTGGGCTCCGGCCACCGAGCGCGTTGACGTCCATCTTGTCGAATCGGACGGCCGTGTGAGTCTCGATTCGCATGGTGATGGATTCTTTAGCGGTATCGTTGACGATTGTCCGATTGGCACGCGTTACAAATACAACCTGGGCGAACCAGGCGAATTCCCCGATCCCGTATCTCGTTCACAGCCGGAGGGGGTCCATGGACCATCGGCTGTGGTAACAACCGCGTTCGACTGGAATGATGGTGAATGGAACGGTATTCCCCGCGAAGAACTGGTCATCTACGAATTGCACATCGGGACCTTCACGCCGGGGGGAACATTCGAGGATGCGATCGCGCGGCTTGATCACTTAAAAGACATCGGCATCACCGCGATCGAAGTCATGCCGGTCGCGCAGTTTCCCGGACGACGCAACTGGGGATACGATGGTGTCTTTCCCTTTGCCGTGCAGGACAGCTATGGTGGGATTGTCGGATTTCAGCGCTTCATCGATGAGTGCCATGCGCGCGGTGTGGCCGTTCTGCTCGACGTTGTCTACAATCATCTA
>WJJR01000531.1 GCA_014729565.1 Candidatus Zixiibacteriota bacterium
GACAAACACTGCGGGCGTCATCCGGAAATGGGCGCGGTTGTCCTGCGCGACGTCGAACCACTCCCCTACGACAAAATCTACTACCACGATTATCACGGCTGGCGCGATACCAAAACAGATGTATCGAAGGCGTTCAATCTGTTCCGCCGCGTTGACCTGACCGGACAATACGAAGTCCTGGAAGCCGTCAATTTCTACACCGCTGCGGACAACGTCAGCTACACCGTACATGTCTACGAACAGTTTGCCGACGGTGAATTGCAGAACGAGTTAGCCAGCGCAACAGGTGTGGTGTCGTACCAGGGACTCCATACGGTCACACTGAGCACTCCGGTAACGCTGAACGGAATCAGTCGTTTTGCCGTTAGTCTCGAATTATCGGATGGCGGCCAACCGTTCGACCGCACATCAGAAGTACCGGTGCTGTTGGGCGCAAAGTACCTGACGATTGTCGAATCCTCGGCCGGATCCGGTGAGAGCTACTATCATGATGGACTGTCATGGAAAGATTTCTACGACGACGAGTCGATCCTCTACCCCGGGACGGCGAACTTCTGCATCAAAGCGCTCACGACGATCAACCCGTGCGATTGTTCCCATCAGTGTGATCTGCACGAGGACGGTTTCCTCGACAGTGTCGATCTGAACGAGCTCATCAACGTGCTATTCTTCAATGGCAGCGACATGAACGATCCGACGTGCCCGATTACACGCTGTGACTTCAACGGCGACGATTTCGCGGACGCGGTGGACTTGAACGGACTAATCAACTGCCTGTATTTCCAGGGTCCGATGCCGATGGATCCGTGCAACCCGTAGGCTCCGCCTTGTGTCGTTACGAACGCAACCGGGGAGCCCTACCCTAACCGGGTGGGCTTGCGCACGGCAACGAACCTCAAATACGATACGAACACGTAGCAGGGTGGGTGGTTCGTCGCATTGCTCGACCAGAGCAATGGGAAGGTCCACCCACCATTCGACAACGCTACACCCGAGGCCGCCACAAATACACCTTCAAATCCACCCGCCCCGTCGACGACACCTCCACACCCTCGTCGGCAAGCAACGCGCGCTGCAATTCAAACCCCTGCCCCGGCTTCAACGCAATCTTCCCGGCGGCATTGATCACGCGATGCCACGGGAGGTTGTCGGTCTTCGAGCGCGTATGCAGCACCCGTACGACCTGCCGTGCCGCTCTCGGATTCCCGGCCAGGGTGGCAATCATGCCGTAAGTGGCCACGCGGCCTTTGGGAATGCGCTTCACAGTTCGGCAGATAATGCGGGTAAAATTAGTCTTAGTTGTCATCGTGTTTCGCTCTAATAGGCACGGCGTCGCTAACCAGCCCTTATACGTGCTTCAAAGGAGCCCATCGGATCAAGAAGGGTCCGACAAACGGAAATGACCACTTGACAATTCTGTCAATATTGCAAGATTGCCAGTAGTACAGGTCTGGTCTACTGCCCGGCTGCCCTGCCAGCCGTACCTCGCTGCTTGCCGGAGACACCCCACATCGGTGGGTTCTCCTCAGAATGGTCCTTCCCGTTGTGTCGGCCGGCACTTGCACTGCGCTGCCCTGATGAGGAGGTCTCCATGAAGGCGCGATCGCTGTCTCTGATCCCGGTGCGTCGCCACGGATTGGCGTGCGGACTGGGACTCGTGCTGGCCCTGCTGCTGTTCGCCGACGCGAACGTCGTGCAGGCCCAACGGTATGACTGTGAAGACGATCTGATCGAGGTGATGTTTGCCGCCGAATCGCAGGTCCGTCTCCGCAACGGTACATTGGTCGATCTCCAAACCAAGGCGGTCGACGCACTTCCTACGGTCCTCGATGCCCTGGCTTCACATGAGTGGATGCGGTTGAGCGAGGTCCCGGAAAGCCGCATCGACGAGATGAATGCCGCGGCCATCGCCCGGTCGGGCCGAGCGGTCTACAACATGAACAACGTCTATCGGCTGCGCATTCCCAAGGGCACCGATGTCTGGCAGGTCAGTGGAGATCTGGAAGCGCTGCCGGGCATCATCTCTGCGCGTCCCGTGCCGAGACCGACGCCCCTGCCACTGCCGCCCGACTACGAACCCGGTCAGGGATATCTGTTCCCGGCATCCTCCATACCCTGTGGACTTGACTTCGTGTATGCCAACGGGACACCCGGCGGCGATGGGCTGAACGTAACCATTTGCGACCTGGAGTATAGCTGGAATTACTCCCATGCCGATATTCCCAAAGCCTTCGGTTCTCAAATCAACACCAATGTCGTCGATCCGTTCAGCAACACGGATCACGGAACGGCGGTGATTGGTGAGCTGGTCGCTGACTGGAATGCATGGGGATCGTCGGGAGTCTGTCTCGGAGCCAATCTGCTAACCTGTGGTACGTATTACGGCACTCCCACGCCCAGTTGGAATGTCCCGGGCGCCCTCGTCCTGGCCATGTCCGTGCTGAACCCCGGGGACGTCATTCTCCTCGAGCAGCAATGGGATTACAATACCGCTGGAGCCTTCATCCCGATCGAGTGGTGGTTGAACTACGCGCCGGGGCCACAGACTTACAACAGCGTCTACGCGGCAATCGAAAACGCGATCAATCTGGGTATTCACGTCGTGCAGGCAGGCGGCAACGGCGGCGTTAATCTGGATGGCCTGACCTGGTACGGTGACAACGGCTCGATCATCGTTGGCGCCGGCGGCGCGTATGGCGGCGGCACCTATCCAGAAGGGGACCTGGAGCGCATCTCATTTTCCTGCTATGGCTCGCGTGTGAATCTCCAGGGCTGGGGTGAGAATGTGATTACGACCGGATACGGTGACCTCTACAATGCCATGGGATCGAACTACTACTATACGAATACGTTTTCCGGCACCTCGAGCGCTTCACCGATGGTCGCTGGAGCGGTCGTGTCGTGCGTGGGTTACTGGATGGCCAACTTTGCGGCTCCGCTGCCTCCGCCACCACATATCAGAACACACCTGATGGCGACAGGTACACCACAGTCGTTCGGGCCGCCCGGCAACATCGGGCCGCGTCCCGATCTGTTCGCGGCACTCACAACCCTGGCGCCACCGTGTACGTGTCCGCACCAATCCGATTTCGACACCAGTGGATTTCATGACGCCGTCGACTTAAACGCGCTGATTGATATTGTGTTCTTCAACGGCACCGATATCCAGGACCCACAGTGCCCGGCGTTTCGAAGCGACTTCACTTGCGACGGCGTCCCTGATGCCGTCGACATCAATGATCTCATTAGCTTTCTGTTCTTTAACGGGCCGGCGCCGTGCGATCCGTGCCTGTGTTCGCCGTATCCGACAAACTGTCCGTAGTGAACGGCTCAGGTGCAACAAATTGGGAGACGGTATGCGACCGCACACCGTTTATTTGCAACCGGTTGCGAGCACGCTGAGCCGCTCAAAAAGCAGCGAAATGGGGGTTCGAAATGCCGATCTTGGCGTATATTGCAGTGATCGGATGTGTATTCCATTGCCTGTCCGATACATCGTTATGACACCGTGAGTCCGACACCAAACGATTGGAACACCACATGAGTCTGCATCGCCGTTTCGCCATCAGTCTGACCGTCAGCGCACTGGGACTAGCCGCCTGGTTCGGCCTGAATTCCCCCACCTCGCCTACCGAGGAGTTTTATTCATCTGTCGCTGAACACATGCGAACCAATGGCAAAGTGCCCAAAGCGGAACAACGACCCAACGATTGGTTCTACCAACAGCGCGCGTATCCCCATAGACAGATTCCCAACGCCGCGCGTCTGAAGGCGTTCGACCAGGCACGCGAGCTGCGCGCGACAGCGGTATCGCAACGGTCACCGAGTGCCGTCACCTGGGCCGAAGCCGGTCCCACCAATATCCCCGGACGGATCACCGATATCGCCGTGCACCCCACCGACATCGATATCGTCTATGCCGGTTCGGCCGCCGGTGGTGTGTTCAAGTCGACCGATGGGGGTGGCTCCTGGACGGCTGTCTTCGACGATGTTGGGACACAGTCGATCGGCGCCATGGCCATCCATCCCAACGATCCCAACATCCTTTATGTCGGCACCGGTGAATCGAACACGGCGGGTGACTCCTACGAGGGCACCGGCATGTACAAGTCGACCGACGCCGGCGCCACATGGACGTACGTTGGCTTACCGAACAGCTATCACATTGGCCGCGTGGTGATCGACCCCCTGCGGCCGGACACCATTTACGTTGCGGCGTTGGGTCGCCTGTTTGGCACCAATCCCGATCGCGGCGTGTACCGCTCCGAAGATGGCGGCGCGACCTGGGATCAACTGCTGTATTTGAATGACTCGACCGGGTGCGTCGATTTGGTATTCGATCCGGTCTCCGGTAATATCCTCGCCGCCATGTGGGAACGTTGGCGGAATCCAAGCGAGCGACGGGTCGGCGGATTCGCCAGCGGCATTCTGCGTAGTGAGGATTTTGGCGCCACGTGGGTTCGCCTGGACGATACCAATGGACTGCCGGCACCCTCGTTCGACGGCGGCCGCATCGGTCTGTCGCGGGATCCCGTTTCGGACATTACCTACGCGGTCTTCGTAGACCACCCCGGCAATCTGGTCGGCGTTTACTGGACCGGTAACGGCGGCGACAGTTGGGCGGCGACGAGCACATCGGGAATCGAAAGCATTACCGGCGGATTCGGCTGGTACTTCGGCCAAATCCGTGTCACACCGGGGACTCCGACCGAGGTGTATCTGCTGGGCGTCCCGTTGTATAAATCGACCGACGCCGGCGCGTCGTGGTTTCGCATCGCGCACAGCACCCACGTCGATCACCACGCCATGTACATCGACCCGGTGAACACCGACAACATTTACCTCGGCTGCGATGGGGGTATGAACTTTTCGGATGATGGTGGATCGTCGTGGACCACGTTTTGGAACATGCACAACACACAGTTCTATGCGATCACCGTCGATGAGAACGACGCGATGCGGATCGCGGGCGGGACGCAGGACAACGGCACCATGATCACGTCGGGAGCGATCGACGGCTGGTTGCGGATCCTGGGCGGCGATGGGTTTTATACGCTCATTGATTACTCGAATCCCAACATCATCTACGCCGAAAGCCAATGGGGAATCTCGCCAAATCGAACAACGGCGGGGGGTCATTCAGCTCGGCGATGGATGGGATCGATTACAGTGCCGATCGTCACAATTGGAACAC
>WJJR01000532.1 GCA_014729565.1 Candidatus Zixiibacteriota bacterium
CGCTTGGCCTGTGGCGATGATTCGGCCTGCACACTCATCGCGCTGAGCAGCAATACCGAGACAACCAGGATCAGCACTCGTCGGCTCATTGTGATATCCGCTAGTTAAGAAGTAGTCATTTGGATGACATCATCAGTAACACTAAGGTTCACAGTCAAGTGGCAATACCACCGAAGTGGCAAAACGTTGCCGGAGAATCGCTCTTTGAGCCGCAGCGGTGCCGGCATTCAGAGGGTGTCCCCGAATATACGCGGGAGGTCGCACACATCGGTGCGCCCCTACATCTGTAGGGGCAGTGTATGCCCCACACCGGCCTGTAAGCCCGGTGAAAAACGTGCCAACAGCAGTGTCGCCCCTATGGGGCTCGGGGTGTTTGGGGGCAATTGGTCACCGGGCTGACGCCCGGTGCTACGTTGTGTCGCCGCTCCGCGGCTTGTATATCGAGTCCTACGACTTCTTGGAGCCGAACATGATACCGCATACAAGGGCGGGGTGTCGCTGACGCACGCCTGTTCCTGACGCCCTCGCCGTGCGCCGCGTAGTTATGCTGAGCAGGGCCAGGGCTTGAACATCCCGACACTTGACACCAGCAGGGCCGAGCCGTATACTTCGCCACTTGGCGAACTATAGAATTACCATGCGCCCGCTGTTGACCGTCACCAACGCCCTCGCCGACCGCACCCGGCTGCGTCTGCTCATGGGGTTGCGCGAAGGGGAACTGTGTGCCTGCCAGTTGATTGAGCTGGTCGGCCTGGCACCGTCGACTGTCTCAAAACACATGTTCCTGCTGCGTCAGGCGGGGTTGGTCGAATCACGCAAGATCGGCCGCTGGGTGTATTACCGGTGGCCCGGACGTGCCGCACCGCTGCGTGTGCGTCACGCGCTCAAGTGGGTGGCCGAATCGCTCACCGATGATCCCCAAATCGCCAAAGACACCAAACACCTCGCGCGACTGTTGAAGTCGACGCCGGAGACCCTATGCCGCAAACAGACACGAAAACCCGTATCCTCTTCCTCTGCACCGGCAACTCGTGCCGCAGCCAGATGGCGGAGGGCTGGGCGCGTCACCTCCGGTCGGACCTGATCGACGCGTACACCGCGGGCACCGAACCGCACGGCATGAATCCATTTGCTGTCAAGGCGATGGCTGAAGCCGGGGTCGATATCTCGAATCACCAGGCGCAACACGTCGATGAATTCGCCGGGACGCTGTTCGATTGGGTCGTCACGGTCTGCGACAACGCCCGCGAATCCTGCCCGACATTCCCCGGCGCAACGCGCATCGTGCATGTCGGTTTCGATGATCCGCCGGCCCTGGCGAAAGACGCGCAGTCCGACGATGAGGCGATGACGCATTACCGTCGTGTGCGCGATGAGATCAAAGCGTTTGTGGAAACGGTGCCAGGGAGTTTGCAGAGCTCGTAATACCGTATCAAGAGTGCCACCGGCCTTAAGGCCCGTGGCACCCAACACCCGTTCAGGTGATGATGACCAAGCCAACCTCCCCCATGTCCGTCTTCGAACGCTACCTCACTCTCTGGGTCGGCGTTTGCATCGTCGCCGGCATCGCCCTTGGACGGATTGCACCCGGCGTCGCCACCTATCTGGACAGCCTGGCTGTTACCGTTAACGGCGCACCGGTCATCTCGATTCCGATCGCGATTGCGCTCTTCTTCATGATGTACCCGATCATGGTGAAGATTGACTTCGGCAAGGTCGTGCGCGCCGGACGCAACACCAAACCGGTCACACTGACACTGATCATCAACTGGCTGGTCAAACCGTTTACGATGTACGCCATCGCCTTTGTCGCACTCGGCATTCTGTTTCGCGGCTTCATCGGTCCCGACGCCATCGATCATGTGAAGATGCCGCTCGGTTTGGATTTGCCGGTCGGTGCAACATATGGATCCGGTACGGTCGTTTTGATCGACGGTGTCCGCATGCTGGCTGTCCCTTTATGGCGCAGCTATCTCGCCGGCTGCATTCTCCTCGGCATTGCCCCGTGCACCGCGATGGTTCTGGTGTGGGGGTATTTGGCGCGTGGCAACGACGGGCACACGCTCGTGATGGTGGCGATCAACTCGCTCACCATGCTTGTCCTCTACGGATTCCTCGGCGGGTTTCTGCTCGGTGTCGGACGGCTTCCGGTACCGTGGCAGGCACTGGCCTTGTCGATCGGGGCATATGTCGCATTGCCGTTGGCCGCGGGGTATGTCTCCCGCCGGCTGATCATCCGCACGATGGGCGTCGAATGGTTCACAACGAAATTCCTGCACATTCTCACACCGATCACAATCATCGCACTACTCGCCACACTCATTCTGCTCTTCTCGTTCAAAGGCGACGTGATCATGCAGAATCCACTGACAATACTCTGGATCGCAATTCCGCTCTTTATCCAGACGGTGTTGATCTTTGGCGTCACCTACTGGCTGGCCCGTGTCTTTCGTTTCCGCTACGAGGACGCCGCCCCGACCGCCCTGATCGGCGCGTCGAACCACTTTGAAGTGGCGATCGCTACGGCGACCATGCTGTTTGGCTTATCCTCCGGCGCTGCCCTCGCTACAGTCGTCGGCGTGCTGATCGAAGTGCCGGTGATGTTGATGCTGGTGCGGGTTTGTACACGTACCCGCAACTGGTTCAACCCGAACGCCCCCGGACGACCTAATGCATTGCCGGGCAAAGAATTATCTCACGCGCCATAGCCGTTTTATCGCTTGCGCACCTCTGGTGTACCCCGTAAATTGAAGATTCGTAGGGACTTCGGCCATCTCCGGGGGCGCTCGGAGAGGACCTGCGAAGTCCCGTTTGGTCGTTAATAAAGCGGAGGAATCGATGCCCTTAGAACGTGAAACAATCAAACGAATCTTCCTTGAAGAGGAGATGAAGGGCTCCTATCTCGACTATTCGATGTCGGTCATCACGCAGCGGGCGCTGCCGAATGTCGCCGACGGTTTGAAACCGTCGAATCGGCGCATCCTCGTGGCGATGAACGACTTGAACCTGGCTCCCGGCGGTTCACACCGCAAATGCGCCAAAATCTGCGGCGACACCTCGGGCAACTATCACCCCCACGGTGAACAGGTCGTCTACCCGACCCTGGTGCGCATGGCACAGGGCTTCAACATGCGCTATGTGCTCGTCGACGGGCAGGGGAACTTTGGATCGATCGACGGAGACTCGGCCGCGGCGATGCGGTACACCGAGGCGCGCATGTCGGCGATGGCGGTTGAGATGCTGGCCGACATGGAAAAGAATACCGTCGACATGATGCGCAACTACGACAACACGCTCGACGAACCGGTCGTTTTGCCCGGACGCTTCCCCAATCTGATCTGCAATGGCTCCTCCGGTATCGCCGTCGGCATGGCGACCAATATCCCGCCGCACAACCTCACTGAGGTTGTCGACGGACTCTGCGCGTTAATCGAAGACGAAGACCTCGAAGACGAAAAGATTCTGGAACTGGTCCCCGGTCCCGATTTCCCGACCAGTGGTTTGATCGTTGGACGAGCGGGTATCGAAAACGCTTACCGTACCGGCCGCGGCACGGTCACCGTGCGCGCCAAAGCCAACGTGGAAAACCAACCCAACGGCAAACAGAGCATCATCGTTTCGGAAATCCCCTACCAGGTCAACAAGTCGAATTTGCTCGAGAAGGTCGCCGACCTGGTGCGCGACAAGAAGCTCGATGGCATCGCCGATCTGCGCGATGAGTCCGACCGCGACGGTATGCGCATCGTGTTCGATCTCAAGCGCGATGCCATTCCCGAAGTCGTACTCAACAACCTGTACAAGCACACACTGCTGCAAACGACATTCGGCATTATCAATCTGGCATTGGTCGACGGTGTCCCGCGGGTGCTCACGCTGCGGCAGATGATGGAGGAGTTCCTCAAACACCGTCATTTGGTGATTCAACGCCGCACGCAATTCGATCTGAACAAAGCCGAAGCGCGCGCACATATCCTCGAGGGATACAAGATCGCCCTCGACAACATTGACGCCATTATCAAACTCATCCGTGGATCGCAAACACCCGCCGAAGCCAAGCAAGGGCTGGTCGACAACTTTGGTCTCACCGACATCCAGGCGCAGGCGATACTGGACATGCGTCTGCAACGGCTCACCGGACTCGAACGCGACAAGATCGAAAAAGAATACCTCGAAGTCATCCAGGCGATCGAGGAATATCGCAGCATTCTCGCGTCGAAGCAGAAACGCATGCGCATCGTGCGCGATGAATTGCTTGAACTGAAGAAGAAATACGGAGATGTCCGCCGGACACAAATCATCGAGGCGGAAGAAGAGTTCTCGATTGAAGATCTGATCGCCGAAGAAGACGTGGTGATCACGATTTCGCACGAAGGCTACATTAAGCGACTCACCGTATCGGCCTATCGCCGTCAGAACCGCGGCGGACGCGGCGTGCGCGGTATCGAAATGAAAGATACCGACTTTGTCGAACATCTCTTCGTCGCGTCAACCCACGATTACATTCTCTTCTTCACCACCGCCGGACGATGCTACTGGCTGAAGGTGCACGAAATCCCGACCGGTGGACGCATGGCGAAGGGGAAAAACATCGCCAATCTGCTGCAATTGCAGCCGAAGGAATACATCACCGCCTTCGAGCCGATCAAGAACTTCACCGACACCGATTACATCGTGATGGCCACCCGCAACGGTACGATCAAGAAGACCGTGCTCTCGGCCTTTGCCCATCCGCGCAAAGCCGGCATCAACGCGATGGATCTTCCCGAAGACGATGCCTTGATCGAGACCGGCATCAGTGACGGTGACAATGAGATCATTTTGGCCACCCGCAGCGGCCAGGCGGTACGGTTCCACGAAGACCAGGTGCGTCCGATGGGACGCGGCGCCTACGGTGTGCGTGGCGTTGCGCTCGGCAAGGATGATCGCGTGGTCGGCATGGTGGTCGTTAAACGTCCAACCACGCTGCTCACAGTTACCGAAAAGGGCTTTGGCAAGCGTTCCGAAATCGGCGGCTACCGTCTCACCAAACGCGGTGGCAAGGGCGTGATCAACATCAAAGCGTCCGAACGCAACGGCAAGGTCGTCGCCGTCAAGGAAGTCGTCGATGATGACGAACTGATGATCATTACCCACAAGGGTATCATCATCCGCATGGGTGTCAGCAAACTGCGTGTGATGGGACGCGCCACCCAGGGCGTGCGATTGATTTCGCTCGACAGCGAGGACGTGGTGATCGATGTCGCCCGCGTGATAACCGCCGAAGAAGGTTCGGTCGAAAACGGCACCGCCGGAAACGGCTTCAAGGGTGGCGACGCCACGAAGAAATAGACGACAAACAGCGTCTATATAGGGTGGGTGCTATGCGTGTCGCGAGCGCAGTCGAGTGGTACCCACCCTTTTGTTTGAGGCTCAGTGGCACTTATCGCCCTCACCGCAGTCACGCTCATCGGTTTCGCCGCCAACTCTTTGCTGTGCCGCATCGCCCTCAGTGGCGATCTCATCGACCCCGTGTCGTTTACCACACTGCGTCTTGTCAGCGGCGCACTGGTACTCTATCCGCTCTCGCTGTTGACACGTGAACCAAAACCACAACGAACATCACAACAGACATTGGTGTCAGCATTCGCATTGTTCGCCTACGCCATTGCGTTTTCACTCGCGTATGTCTCACTCAGCACCGGTGTCGGCGCACTGATTCTATTCGGCGCTGTACAAGTCACGATGATTGCAGCGGCGTTGCGCTCGGGTGAACGTCTGCGAACAACACAGTGGATCGGGGCAGTCGTCGCGTTTGGTGGCTTAATCTACCTCGTCAGTCCCGGCATCACGTCACCCAATCCCTCGGGCGCACTGTTGATGGCCGTCTCCGGAATCGCCTGGGGCATCTACTCGGTGCGTGGCCGGAATGCAGCCGCGCCGGTTGCCATTACGGCCGGCAATTTCATCTGGGCTGCACCACTGGCGATCCTGATCAGCGTGGTATCATTGTCGAATGTCCATTGGGAACTCACGGGTGTTGTGCTCGCGATCGTCTCGGGCGCCATCGCCTCGGGAGTTGTGTATGTCTTGTGGTACCGCACGCTTCGCGAGCTAACCACCACACACGCATCGATTGTGCAGTTGCTTGTACCAGTATTGGCAGCGTTCGGTGGTGTGATGGTGCTCGCCGAGCCAGTGACAATCAGACTGATAGCCGCCGGGATCATCGTCCTCGGTGGTATTGTGCTTGCCGGAAAACCGTTGAAACGGTTTTCCGGCTAACAGTGACAAGGGGGAATTGGGTGCCCGGGATCACCGGGCTAAAGCCCGGTGTCAAGAAACAGAAAGTCCGCTTCAGCGGACTTCACGCAGTTTAACACCCGGCTTCAGCCGGGTGTAGCGAACCACTCATTACTCACTTAAACCGTTTCAACGGTTTTCCCCCACCACACCACAAGATGATTGACACACCTCCTCAATCCACTAGCATACATACCAGCCATCGCCACCGGGCCGCGATGGTACCCGATCTACCACACGAGGAGGACAGAACCGATGTCACTCCATTCGTACACCCGCTGCTGGTGTCATCTCATCTGGGGCACGGAGAACCGGCAGAAGTTGCTCACACCTGCGCACCGTCCCAGGCTCGCTGAGTTCCTCCAGCGATACGCGCACGCGAAGAACATTCCGATTCGCGTCTTGCATGTTAACGCTGACCATGTGCACGTGTTGATCGACCAACCGCCCGAAGTTCCGCTCACCGAGATCACGAAATTGCTTAAGGGAGCATCGTCCCATTGGGTCAACAGAGAGCGTCTCATCGCCACTCGATTTGCGTGGGCTCGCGGCTATGGGGCGTTCTCGGTCTCCGAATCGAATGTCGCAAAGGTCGTGCAGTACATCGAGAATCAGGAAGAGCACCACCGCACGAAGACATTCGGTGAAGAGTATGAGAAATTCCTCACCGCTCATGGCATCAACTTGCGCGGGGAAAACCGTTGAAACGGTTGTCGGGGCAGCAGGTAGTGGTGGAGAGATATTGGGTGTCCGTAATCACCTGGCTAAAGCCAGGTGTCAAAAGACAGAAAGTCCGCTTCAGCGGACTTCATGCAGTTTAACACCCGGCTTCAGCCGGGTGTGGCGAACCAACATCACTCACTTGAACCGTTTTAACGGTTTTCCCCGCATACTCCCAAAACGGGTTGAATTGACCACACCAGTTTCCCAACCTTACGGGACACCCGAAGGAGTGAACTCATGCCTTTATCAGATATCAACGTCAAGACACTCGATCCGCAACCGATCTTAGCCATTCGCACCAAAACCGATAACATCGGCAAGACGCTTGGCAGATCGCTACCCGAGATCGCGCAGTATCTCGGCAGCCAGGGCATCGAACACTGCGGTATGCCGTTGGCGATCTGGTATGACCATAAAGACGGTGTCTACGACATGGATGTCGCCATCCCGGTCCTCACACCGGTGGATGGCAAAGGGCAAATCCGTGCCGACCAACTCCCCGGCGGACGCGCCGCCACAGCCATCTACAC
>WJJR01000533.1 GCA_014729565.1 Candidatus Zixiibacteriota bacterium
AGATCAGGATTCTTTGGTGTCGGATTGATCCGGCATCCATCGCCGCCCGGAATCACTACGGTTCCGGGCGGTTCGGCGTAGAGGGCCGCACCGACCTGTGCGATCTCGTCATCCGTTAACGCTGCTTCAATGTTCGGAAACAACTCCCGTTCCTCAAAGCGAACGTGGGCCTCAAGTCGATCGGTCAGTTCGGTGAGTGCAGGAATCACGTCATCAGAGCCGGTCGCGGCTTGTCCGACAACTCGTACGAGACGGTGCAGGGAGATATGATCGGTGAGCAGGCGCAGAACATCAGGATCATTTTCCGGAACGTGATTGAGGTACAGCGGCAGCACGACTTCCTCTTCGTGACGGAAATGCGGCAGCAGATTGTCGCGATGAAAGCCGACGAATTCGTTGGCGGTCCGTACCAACCGCTCATGGGGAGCGTTCTCGGCGATATGTCGACGCGTTAACACCACGCTGGTCAGCGCATGATGGTGTTCCCAACTGAGGGGATGGAGGTTCTTGTTTCGTTTCATAGACGGATCCGTGAATGCCCGGTGCGTGGCGCCGGCAAGACCTTAGGAGGTGTCTGGTTTGATTCGCAGTCCTTTCGGGACGATGATCTTGTCGAGGAATTCGAAAAACGCCTGCGCCATCAACGCCAGCACCGCAGCCGGCACCGCGCCCTCCAGAATCAATCCGATGTCATCGAGACGAATGCCGGTCAGGATCGGTTGTCCGTACCCACCGGCGCCGATGAGTGCGCCGAGGGTGGCGGTTCCGATGTTGATCACGACGGCTGTCTTGACACCGGCCAGCACCGCTCCCGCGGCCATCGGCAATTCGATCTTCATCAATCGCGCCCTCGGCGGCAGTCCCAGTGCGGCGGCTGATTCTCGCAGCGTCAGCGGAATCTCTGCCAGGCCCGCATGTGTGTTGCGCACAATCGGCAGCAAACTATACAAAAAGAGCGCGGCGATCGCCGCCGGCCCGCCGATGCCCAACGGCGGAATCATGAACACCAGCAGTGCCAGCGCGGGAATCGTCTGAATGATGCCCACCGCGCCGAGAATGATCTGTCCCCAGCGAACGTAGCGATGGGCCAGAATGCCCAACGGTAACGCGAGCAGGATAGCGCCGGTCAGTGAAATCGCCACCAGCCGGATGTGTTCGAGTCCATTGCGCCACAGGCGGTCGACCATGCGCGATTCCGTCACATTCGCCGTGATGCCGAATTCGCGCCGTGCAAAATCCACCGCGACACGGCTTTCGCCGATTCCCTCCAGCTTCACCTTTGCATTCATCGCGATCATGGTCGACTCCGGAATCGCTCCTTCCAATCGCTCGAATGCATCGATCACTTCCGGTGCCCGCTCCTGAAGATCATTGCGGTAGATCACAACCGCATTGTATTCGGGAAACAACTCACGATCATCCTCAAGCACACGCAAGTTATAGTACTCGATTTCCGCATCGGTCGCGTACAGGTCCATCACGTCGATCGACCCTTTGTCGATCGCACGGTAAGCGAGATCGTGGTCGAGCCCTTTGACATTCTCGTGCGGCAGTTCGTAATGATCGCGCAGCCGCGGCCAGCCGTCGCCACGATCCATGAATTCATTTCCGAAGCCCAGAATGAGATCCGTGTGCTCACGCAGATCGGAGACGGTCTCGATCCCGAGTTCGGCGGCGCGCGACTCTTTCATGCCGATCGCGTAGGTGTTGTTGAAGCCCAACGGTGCGGTCATGCTGATGTTGTCTTTGGCCAGTTCGCGGCGAATCTCAGCATTGGTTGTGATATTGCGTGTGGCGTAAATCTCCTGCGTAATCGTTCCGGTGTATTCGACATACGCGTCGATGTCGCCACCGGTCAATGCACTGAACAGCACACGCGTCCCGCCCAATTCGCGACGATGCTCGACCAGGGTGCCGGTATTTCGCCCCACCACGCTGACCAGCTCGCCCAACACCACCGATTCGGTGAATGTTTTGGAACCGACGTGTACGACGTCATCGGCCATGCCAGCATGCGTGTGTGCCATCACACAGACCACGACCACGATTGCGGCAAACCGTCTCACGACTGCTCCTCCGATGATTCCAACGTCGTGCGCTGCGCATTGATAAACTGCGTCACGAATTCATCGGCGGGCGTCTTGAGGAGATCCGACAACGATCCCGTCTGGATGACTTTGCCGTCACGCATCAGCACAATCGTATCGCCGAAAAACCCGGCCTCGCCCATATCGTGTGTGACCAGCACCACCGCTTTACCCAATTCACGAAAGATGTCGCGGAGATCGGTTTGCAGACTGGCGCGAATCATCGGATCGAGCGCGCCCAGCGGCTCATCGAGCAGCAACACTTCCGGATCGAGCATCAACGCGCGCATTAAACTCACACGCTGCATCTGCCCGCCGGAGAGCTGCACCGGATAACGATTCAATCCCTCTTTGGGAAACTCCGTCAGTTCGCGCATCTCTTCGACACGTTCGTCGATTTTGCCGCGATCCCATTTCAGGTAGCGCGCGAGGAGTGTGACATTCTCCCACGCGGTCAAATGCGGAAACAGGCCGCCGTCCTGAATCACGTATCCCATCCGATGACGCATTTCCAGGACATTCTGAGGTGTCAACGGTTCGGCGTCGATTTCCACAGTCCCCGTATCGGGTGTCACCAATCCCACCAGAATGCGCAGCAAGGTCGACTTCCCGCAGCCGCTCGGCCCGATGATCGCGGTGATATGCTCGGCGGGAAACTCCATCGTCAGTGGATGGAGCGCCTGGAGTGATCCGTATCGTTTTGAGATGTCGTGGAGTGTCAGCATGATCTGCAAAACCTGGTACATAAGACTCGGATTTTGTGAAACGAATGTCAATCCCTTCCTTTCGGTATGGGGTATTGACGAGGTTCAATTGGATTCGCCGGATGTACGGACATTCCGATGGTGTCCCATGAGTTTCAGATTGAGTCCGACGGTCCACGTGTGGGGCAGACATACAGGTCTGCCCCTACGGATGTAGGGGTGCACCTATGTGTGCGCCCTCCCACGCAACTTATGGGACGCCCTTTACCTGTCTGCACGTTCAGCGAAGCCGAACCGGGGTTTTTCCACACACCCATCAGCCGGATGTCACGGACCACCACAAACTCTTTTCCCATCCGTTTTAACGGTTTGGTAACCTCCGGAAATGAACCCATCCACCTG
>WJJR01000534.1 GCA_014729565.1 Candidatus Zixiibacteriota bacterium
GATCCAGTGGAGCGACGGGCACAACACCGGCCTCTACACGTGGGAGCGGCTGAACGATTTGGCGAAGCTGGTGAAGTAGGCTGAGCAGTATTGGCTGATCCGCTGGTTTTAGCGATGCGCCGATTCGGTGACCGCCACCTGCGCTGATTGAGCACGCGCCGCTGATTCGTTCGCATTGACAAGCACGCGCGGCAATCCATTCCCCAACCGGCAGACCACTTCATAGGGGATCGTGCCCGATCGTTCGGCGAGTTCGAAGGCGGAGATGTGCTTGCTGCCGTCGCGGCCCATGATCGTGACACGGTCACCAACTGCGACATCCGGGATTGTCGCCACATCGACAACGGTCATATCCATGCCCACCACGCCGACGATCGGAGCGCGGCGGCCGTGAATCAGCATATCGGCATTGTTCGAAAAGTGACGCGAATACCCCATGCCGTAGCCGATGGGAACAACGGCCACGTCCATAGGACGTGGCGCCTGGAACGTCTCGCCGTAGTGGATCCATTCGCCTGCTTCCACACGGCGGCAATGCAGCACGTGCGAATAAACCGACATCACGCCGGTCATCGATTGCATGTGCGATGCCGCGCCATTGGTTGATTCGGTGATGGGGCTTTTCGGATCGAGACCGGCATAGATAATCATTCCCGGACGCACCGCGCCGAGATGCGACTGGGCAAATCGCGACAGCGCGTGACTCGATGCCGCATGCACCAGACCGGGGTCGATTCCGGCATCACGCACCGCCTGCACGACTTTCTCGAATCGCTGCAATTGCTGATCGATACTGCTCGAATCACTCGGATCGATACCGCGGAAATGGGTAAACACGCCTCGGATATCGATATGCGGCAGGCTGGCGATCTGCTGCACTTCGGATGCCGCTGCCTGCCAGTCGAGTCCGAGCCGATTGATGCCGGTATTGATCTCAACATGCACGCCCACACTGCCGAAATCCGCTCGGTCACTGATGAGTCGCGCATTTGCAACGCTGGAGACGGTTGGAGAGAGGCCTGCCTGGATACACGTATCGGTCTCGAAGTCGAGAGGGGGATGCAGCAGGAGGATCTCGCCGGTGATGTCGGCCTCACGTAGCTCGATTCCCTCCTTCACGGCGGCAACCGCAAAGCGGTCCACGCCCTCCTCCGAGGCGATTTTCCCAACCGATTGTGCGCCATGGCCATACGCATCTGATTTGACGATCAGCACGATGCCGCGCCCGTTGCCAATCGCCGCTCGAATGCTGCGGATATTGTGCCGAAGGCTCTCTGCGTCGATCTCTACCCAGGTCTTATGCAAGTGTTGTCTCCGTCTGTCCGGGGCTCCACGTCGATGTGTCCATCACGCCGGACGTGGCGAATCTACAGGCCACACGGTGATCCGACAAGGATGAACTCCTCACTAGTATCGTCAATTCTTCTATGCAAGAGAACACGTTCGAGTTCATTCCCCGGAAAGCCGGCTACGCCGGTTGACCTTCTGTGACACTCGCGTGTATCATCGCGAGTACCGTATCAGCGGCTTTGCTGATGCGATATTTGAGGGATAAGATGCCGCGTGAATCACTGGCCGAGCGCAAGAAGCGAGCCGCACGGATCGACCGCCGACTGAAGCGGATGTATCCGGCGAAGACGGCGCTGACCCATTCAAATCCCTTTGAATTGCTGGCCGCGACGATCCTGTCGGCGCAGTGCACCGATGTGCGTGTCAATGAAGTGCTGCCGCATCTGTTTGCACGCTACAATACGCCGGAGGCAATGGCCCACGCGGATCGAGACGAGTTGGAAGCGATCATCCGTCCGACCGGTTTTTTTCGCTCGAAAGCTAAGAGCCTGATGGCGCTGAGCCGTGATTTGCTCGACAAGTACGGCGGCGAAGTGCCTGATTCGATGGAGGAACTACTCACCTTGCGCGGTGTCGGCCGGAAGACCGCCAATGTGGTTTTGGGAAGTGCGTTTGGCATCGCCACCGGCGTGGTCGTCGATACCCACGTCGGACGGTTGTCTCGGCGCATGCGGTTCACCCGTCATACCGACCCGGCGAAGGTGGAACGGGACTTGATGCAGATCATCTCTGAGACGGACTGGATTGGCTTCTCGCATCGGATGATCTGGCACGGTCGCGCGCTCTGTCTGGCGCGCCGGCCGAAATGCGAAGACTGCCCGTTGGTGCCCGATTGTCCGACGGCGGCCGATTATCTTCCTGTTGATGTGCCCTTGCGACGGACCCAATCGCGCGCTTCACATCGCACCCGGTCCCGCAAGCGTGCATCGACGCGCTGAGGCATCGTCTTGCCTGACGGCCGCCTTTGGTGTATCCTGTCACGTCACATGAGAACCATGGTTGCAGTCGTACGTTATGACCGACCCATTCGAGGAAGAAGACGATCACCGGACACCGATTGAGTTTTTCGACGATGGGTTCCGTGAGTTCAGTGAGGGATTGTATTTCGAGGCCCATGATACGTGGGAGGAATTCTGGCATCGGCTGCGGGGACCGGATCGGCGGTTCCTGCAGGCGCTGATTCATCTCGCGGTGGGCGCTTATCACTATGAGAACGGCAACACGAGCGGGGCGCGGAGCCAATGGGGAAAGTGCCGCGACAAGTTGCGCCCCTATCCCGAGGGTCATTGGGGTGTGGATGCCAGCGAGTGGATCACCTGGATTGAGGCCTATCTGGCCGACCGGTCGCTGCCGCCGTTTCCGCCGGCCCTGCGGTTCAAACAGAGCGAGTTTCCACCCAATCTCACCATGGCTGCCGGGTGAGATCGAAAGTTTCCGATAGACACACATGAGGATGGCCGTGAAACAACATCGATTCAAGAAGACGATTACCAGTATTGGCATCATTGTTGGCCTCGCTGTACTGGCGGGATGTGGCGACAGTTCCGAAAAGCAGCTCAACCAGATTGCCGTCTGGGAGGATCAGGGTTGGACCGCCGACGGGCAGTTGACGAAGTTGATGTTCGAAGGAAATGATGAGGTGCGTGCGCGCGCCACACTCGCGATGGCCCGTGTCAATGATACGCTGACGATCGATTCGGTGCGGTTGGCGTATCTCAACGACTCCGATCCCAACGTGCGCGCCACGGCGGCGTTTGTTTACGGCGCCGGGCAGTGGCGCAAAGGCGCCGCCCACGTGGTGGAATCATTGGAGCGGGATGAGGACCCGCAGGTGATTCGCGAAACGCTCCAGGCGATGATTCGTGTTTACGCGCGCGACGATTATCAAAAGATCTTCCCGTTTCTCCGTCACGACGATCCCGCGATCCGTGCCCAGGGGTTGCTGACATTGAATGGGCTGAATCGGCGTGACGAAGTCGACTCGCTCGTGCGCATGCTGGATGATCCGGATCGGACCGTACAGTGGTGTGCCCTGTTCACACTTCTCGGCGCACGGACCGAAGCCGGCGCGGTCGCGGCGCTGCCGTTTCTGCGCGACACCTCCGTGGAAATGCGACGTCTCGCCTACCGGGTGGTGGGGGCCTCGCCCGATCTTACCATGAAGGACACTCTCCTTCAGGGGTTGAACGATTCGAATCCGCTGGTTCGCGCATCGGCGGCCGAAGCATTCGGTCTGCAGCCCGACACGATCTCGATTGTCAAGACCTATCCGTATCTCGAAACCGAAGAGAATCCGTTGGTGCTGATGAGTCTGCTGAAGGCACTGGGTGATCACTGGCGCGCCGGGATCGAACCGTACTTGCGGGAATTCATGAAACATAAGGACCCGGGTGTGCGGGCACAGGCGGTGAAAGCGGCCACGCGACGGCTCGACGGCGATTTTGCCGATGTGATCGCACCGGCGGTCACCGATCCCTCGCCACAGGTACGCATGGCCTGGTGTGAGGCCATCGATAACATTGCGACGTACATTCAATTCGACCGGGAGCCGTTGCAACCGTATGCCGATTCGTTGACCTTCGACACTGTGCCACGCGTGCGGGCCCGTGCGCTGCAAACCTATCTCACTTTGAATGGGCCGAACAGTGCCGCGCATTTGAATCGAATCTACAACGACGCGGATCGCTATTGCCAGCAAATGGCGATCAATCTCATCGGCACCTTTCGGTTGCAGATGTATCAGGATTCGCTGTACGAGTTCTATCCGACCATCATCGATATGTGGCGGCCGGAGTTGAAGTGGGCCATTCTGGCGGCATCGGCAAATATGTCACCGTCGGTCCAACCCACACCCGTGCGCCGTGAAATCTTCACGTGGGGGATTGATGATCCCAACCGGTTGGTGCGGTGGTACAGCATCGCCGTGTGGGAGAAGTTCCGCGAAGATCACCGCGACAAACTGGGGACATACAAGACCGATCTGACAGTCGAAAACGTTGACGAATTGCTGCATCCGTATGCAGCCAATCCGCTGGCCCACCTGGAGACCACTCGCGGACGCATTACCCTCGAACTCTTGCAGGACCGTGCGCCGCGTGCCGTACGCCGCTTCATCGAGATTGCTCGCGCGGGGATCTACGACGGTTGCTGGATGAACGATATCCAGCCGGGGAATATCGTCCAAACCGGCGACACCCGAGTCAACGGATGGGGGTTGCCGGGAGAAACGGTGCGCGACGAGCTTCAGCCGGATCGAGTTGATGCCGGCGATGTGCTCTGGCTGATCAACTCGCGCGATTCGGGGCACGGGGCATTTGGTCTCGTCTTGTCCCGATCGCCGTATCTCGATTGGCGTTATTCCCGGTTCGCCAAAATCGTTGACGGGCTTGATGTTGCGCGGTCGTTGACGTATTCGGATACGGTCCGCACCGTGACCATCGAAACCCCTGATGCCATCTAAGATGGCTGATTGTACTGCAAATGATTCGACCGGCGGCGCGTTGTACCTTCTTGGGTGAGATGCCGGGAGTATAGCGTGACCGTCGTGCCACAAACCAGCAAGACAGAGCGATCTGCCTCGGAGCAGAAAGAGCAGCGTCTCATCGAACGGATTCGTTCATTCGGTTCGGTGATCGTGGCGTATTCCGGCGGCGTCGACTCCACCTATCTGGCGTCGGTTGCCCACGACGCCTTGGGTCATCAGGCGCTGATCGCCACCGCACAGTCGCCATCGTTGGCACAGGCTGAATTCGAAGATGCGCAACGGATGGCCGCCGAGCGCGGCTGGAACTTTCGCGTTGTCCGCACGCACGAAGCCGATGATGACCGGTGGCTGAGCAACGATTCACAGCGTTGCTTCTTCTGCAAGAATGAATTGTTCAACGTGCTGGGAGCCATCGCCGCGCACGAGGGATTCGACACGATTCTCTATGGTGCGATTCCCGAAGATCGGGGTGACGTACGCCCCGGACATCAGGCGGCGCATGAACACGGTGCACAGGCGCCCCTGATCGATGTCGGCTTGAGCAAAGGTGAGATTCGGGAACTGTCCAGGCGGCGCGGATTACCAACATGGGACAAACCGCAGGCGGCTTGCCTGGCATCACGATTTCCCACCGGAACGAGGATTACCGTGACGGATTTAGGACAGGTGGACCGTGCCGAGGCGGCGCTGACGGCTTATGGGTTCAGCGGGCACCGTGTGCGTCATCACAATGACATCGCGCGCATCGAGCTGCAGCCCCACGATTGGCCCCGCATGGGCGATGAGGAGATTCGTGCCAGTGTCGTGGCCTCGTTGAAATCGATTGGATACCAACACGTAACCGTCGATCTGGCGGGGTACAAACCGGCCGGGCAGAATACATAAATGGACATTCGCTCAATTCTCGATGATGTGGCCGCCGGACGGCTGAGTGCGTCGGACGCTCACCAGAAACTCTCCGACTGGCCGGCCGCCGACTTGGGTTTTGCCCGGATCGACAATCATCGTGAGTCACGCACCGGATTTGTCGAAGTCGTGTACTGCGGTGGCAAGACTCCCGAACAAGTCGCTGGGATTCTGGAACGGCAATGGACGACACACAAAACACTGCTTGCCACCCGCGCCGAAACCGCCCACGCCGAAGCCGCCCAACGCGTCGTTGGCGATCTCGAATATCACGCTGTCCCGAAAGTGCTGCGCCGGCTCGATTCGTCGCGCACCCACGATGTCCCGCCGATCGCGGTGGTGTCGGCCGGAACATCTGATCTGCCCATTTCCGAAGAGGCGGCATTGACTGTCGAGACGGTCGGGCATCCCATGCAGCGGTTCTATGATGTCGGTGTGGCTGGTCTGCATCGGGTGGCATCGGTGCGCAACCAATTGGAAGAATGCGGGGCGGTAATTGTGGTGGCCGGGATGGATGGTGCACTGCCGTCGGTTGTCGGGGGATTGATTTCGCGGCCGGTGATTGCCGTACCGACGTCGATTGGGTATGGCGCATCGTTTAATGGACTGGCGGCGTTGTTGGGGATGCTCTCCTCCTGTGCTCCGGGTGTGACGGTCGTGAACATCGACAACGGTTTCGGGGCGGCGATCGCCGCTTGCCGGATCAACCAAGCCCGTGTGCCGCAAAAGCTTTCGGGAAGTTGATCGTTCAGGGTCGGTTGTTTCCGTAACAGTGTGATGGGGTGTTCACCCTGTGCCGTCATTCCCGGCCGCCTCGGCGGACGGGAATGACAGCCAAAGAGTTTGGCTGTGAAGCGTTAATC
>WJJR01000061.1 GCA_014729565.1 Candidatus Zixiibacteriota bacterium
ATGACAAATCGGGGGTACCGCGCCGGGTGACGACCACGGGCAATAACACCAACCCGAGCTGGTCGCCCTGATGGCTGACAAGAGGATCGACGGTTTGCGGGAATTCTATTGACGAACTCTCCGGGCCAATCTATATCAGAGCGTCGTCTACGTTGGGGACAACTGTACGGGTTTATATTCAAGGAGGGCGGAGTGTTGAAACGGTATTTGCTGGCAGGTCTCATCCTCGCGGTGATGTTCGCAGGATGCGGCGGGGGACAAGACGGTGCACAACGGGATGTGACCGAACGGCCAGGTGAAACGGGGATGGAGGGCGAAACGACGCCTGGTGATGAGGCAGAACGTCCACCGGAGCGCGACGTTCTCAGTACTGATGAAGCGATCAGCAACATGCGGACGATCTACTTTGCCTTTGATAAGTACAACCTCCGTGATGACGCCAAGCGCAATCTCGAACACAATGCCGAGATTCTGAAGGAGAACCCCGGTATCGACATCGTGATCGGGGGTCATTGCGACGAGCGTGGCACCAACGAGTACAACCTGGCGCTGGGTGAACGTCGCGCGAAGGCTGCACGCGACTACCTCGTCAGGCTGGGTATTAGTGAGGAGCGTCTGGCGGTTCGGTCGTATGGGGAAGAGCGGCCGGTTGCAATGGGTCACAATGAGGAGGCGTGGGCACAGAATCGTCGCGCCGAGTTCGCACGACGGTAAGTGGCAGTCTCTGTAGTTCTGTTTTGGGGGTGGGATGCGACAGGATCGTCTCCCGCCCCGTTTTTTCCCCGGGGGCAGGATCGATCGACTGACAGTCAGGGGGATCGATGATGAATTGGAAACGAATCACAACGCTCGGACCGATGATGCGGACTGGCGCCGTCATCATACTGGGGGTGCTGATCTCCGCCGGCTGTGCGTCGCGGGCCGAGATCAGCAAGATGTCCACCCAATTGGACTATCTGGAAGCATCGCAGAAGCGAATAGAGCGCGATCTCATCAGGATCGATTCCCTGGTGACCGAGAATACCGAGGCGGCCAATCGGACGCGTGCCGATGTGGGTTCCTCGCTCGACGAGTTCCGTCGGGATGCGCTCACCATGCGCGAGGCGATCGATGAACTGCGCCGGCAGATCGAACGCGAGCCCAAGGTGATCTATCAGCCGGTCCCGGGAGGCGGAGACGATACGTCGTCCACCGACACAGGAACAACGACAGCCGATATCATCCCGGATATCGATCCGTCGCAATTGTACGAGAACGCCTTCCTCGATGTCCGTAAGGGGAACTACGAGTTGGCGATACAGCAATTCCGGGACGTGCTCGAGTTCTTCGGCAACACCGATTATGCGCCCAATGCCCGCTACTGGATCGGGGAATGCTACTATTCACTGGAACAGTATGACTCGGCCATCGTTGAGTTTGACGCGCTCCTGGAGAACCATCCGATGTCGGAGCGCATTCCGACCGCCCTGTACAAAATGGGGCGTTGTTATGAAGAAGTCGGTCGGCCGACGCGTGCCCGTACGTATTATGAACGTGTGATCGAGGAGTATCCGAACTCCCTCGAAGCGAAACCGTCGCAGAGTCGTCTGGCGCAAATCCGTTGATCGACGAGTCGCGGCGGAAAAACCAGCAGATGTACGATGATCGTCAGGGTTAACCAACTGAATACAAAGAACTTCGGCGTAAGTCCGACAATGCCGGAGGTGCCCTTTCAGGGGACCCGGTCACGTCTTCGTGTCCAGGTCGAACCCCTGTCGCAACGGTATTACGGCAAGGTGTTTAACGACTTACATGCCGAAACCGTTGGTTATCACCTGGTCCCGCATCAGCCTTATCATTCTTATATTGAGGCCGATGGCTTTCGTCTTGAACTCGACCGCGCGGGTCGTCCGGTCTATGTTTCTGTCTCGCAATGGTCTAAGGGTGCAGACGTCAGGCCGTTGTCGCCGCCGACGGATTTCGATCTAGCCGATTTGCGCTTCCTGGATTTGCGGATTCACTGTGGCCGCCCGGTCATCGAGTACGACCCCGATAATGCGTTGCTGCGTATTGTTTTCAGGGACTCTTCAGATTGTCATCATGTGGCCCTTGAGCCGCACGCCATTTGGTCGATTGATACTGACAGGAATTTGTGTGCCCTTTGGTTGCGCGATATCGTGCTGGACCCAAGTGGGCGGCGATTTCTGAAGTGGCGTCGACGGGCGTGGTCACGAGTCAGGCGGGACTTCAAGGCAGGCCGGCTGGCGTACCCGCAATTCCCCACGCCATTGAGTGCACCGGAGAAAACCAGTCGCTCCTGATTAATGCTTGACTCTTTTTGCGCCTAACGTATATTCGCGGATTACCATTTTGGGCGAGCGCGCCCATTCTGTTAAGTGGTTTGGCGCGTTGGCCCTTGGTAAAGACAGTGAAATGGAACGCCCATGTAGCTCAGGAGGTAGAGCACATCCTTGGTAAGGATGAGGTCACCGGTTCAAATCCGGTCGTGGGCTTTGAATGTAAATCAGATGTGGAGCACCCCTGCCAGCAATCGTGTCGGCAGGAAACCACGGAGCGCTTTGGATCCCTCGTCAATTGTGGGAGAGGGTAAGATAGCGTAGTTTAGTCTTTTTCGCAGGAGGGAGACCTTCCAATTATGGCGAAGGCGAAATTTGAACGCACTAAGCCCCACGTGAATGTCGGCACGATTGGGCACGTCGACCACGGTAAAACCACGTTGACCGCGGCGATGACCATGCTGTTGAGTTCGAAGGGACTCTCCGACATCCGGACCTTCGACTCGATTGATAACGCTCCCGAGGAACGCGAGCGCGGTATCACGATCGCGACCGCCCACGTGGAGTATCAAAGCGAGAACCGCCACTATGCGCACGTCGACTGTCCGGGTCACGCGGACTATGTGAAGAATATGATCACGGGCGCCGCGCAGATGGACGGCGCGATTCTGGTGGTGTCGGCCGCCGACGGTCCGATGCCGCAGACACGTGAGCACATCCTGCTCGCACGCCAGGTCGGTGTGCCGTACATCGTCGTCTACATGAATAAAGTCGACATGGTTGACGATCCGGAACTCCTCGATCTCGTCGAGCTGGAAGTGCGCGACTTGTTGAGTTCGTATGAGTTCCCGGGTGACGATGTTCCGGTGATTCGCGGTTCGGCGCTGAAGGCGATGCAGCACGCGCAGGAAGGCGTGGCGGAGGACGAGTCGTACCAGTCGGTCTATGAACTGATCGATGCGCTCGACAACTACATTCCGATCCCGGAACGCGAGACCGACAAGCCGTTTCTGATGCCGGTCGAGGACGTCTTCTCGATCACCGGTCGCGGAACGGTTGGCACCGGACGTGTCGAACGCGGTGTCGTCAAAGTGGGCGATCAGCTCGAGCGTGTCGGCATCAGAGAGACAAAGAAGACGGTCTGCACCGGCGTGGAAATGTTCCGCAAGCTGCTCGATGAAGCTCAGGCCGGCGATAACGTCGGGTTGCTCCTGCGCGGTATTGAAAAGACCGACTTGGAGCGCGGCATGGTGCTCGCCAAACCGGGATCGATCAAGCCGCATACGAAGTTCAAGGGCGAAGTGTACATTTTGACCAAGGAAGAGGGTGGTCGCCACACGCCGTTCTTCAGCGGCTATCGTCCGCAGTTCTACTTCCGTACCACGGACGTTACCGGTGTGGCCACGCTGCCGGAAGGCACCGAAATGGTGATGCCCGGCGACCGTGTGACAATCGAAGCCGAGTTGATCACACCGATCGCCATGGAGCAGGGCCTGCGATTTGCGATCCGTGAAGGCGGCCGTACAGTCGGCGCCGGCGTGATTGCCGAAGTGGTTGAATAACCGCGCAGTCCCGCATTGGTTTTGTATAGATGTGGGGTGACGCTTAGGAAAGGACCGGGACTGTGCCTCGGGATATCATTACGCTGGCGTGTGAGGACTGCAAAAACCGGAATTACACGGACACGAAGAACCGTCGCAAGCACCCGGATCGGGTCACATTCCGGAAGTATTGTCCGTTTTGCCGCAAGCACACGGCGCACAAGGAAACCCGGTAGCATCTGGCAGCGGACGCATGGCACGGTGCTGCGGCATCGGCAATGCGTGTGAGCGACAGGCCTGTAGCTCAATTGGCTAGAGCACCGGTCTCCAAAACCGGGGGCTGGGGGTTCAAGTCCCTCCAGGCCTGCCATTCGATACTCTGAGTAGGTTGGATTATGGTCAACGCGATCAAAACGTACTACAACGAGACGGTCACCGAGTTGGAGAAGGTCACGTGGCCATCGAAGGATGAGCTCGTCGGTTCGACCATTGTCGTGGTTGTGGTCTCGCTGATTCTCGGGTTTTTCATTTTCGGGGTGGACTTGATCCTCGCGCAGGCCGTGTCCGCCGTGTTGGGTATCTCGTGAGCGTGGATCTCAAATGGTATGTGGCCCACACGTACTCGGGCCACGAAAAGAAGGCGCAGCGGTATCTCGAGAGCGCCTTCGCGAATGCGGGTTTGGAGGACCATCTCGGGCGCGTTGTAGTGCCGACACAGGAAGTCGTAGAGATGCGACAGGGGAAGCGCTCATCGTCGATGAAGAAGTTTCTCCCCGGCTACATCCTGATCGAGTTGCACCTGACCAAGCAAACGCAGCATCTGGTGACCAACACGCCCGGCATTACCAATTTTGTCGGGTCGGGCGGAAAGCCGGTGCCGCTGCAGCCGGATGAGGTCGAGCGGGTGTTGGGTCAGATGGACACCAGCCGCGAACAGGAAGTGACCGAGATTCCGTACCGCGTCGGTGATCAAGTCAAAGTCATTGACGGCCCGTTTTCGGATTTCGCCGGGTTTATTTCGGAAGTGAATATGGAACGCAGGAAGTTGAAAGTCATGGTTTCGATCTTCGGCCGGCCGACACCGGTCGAGTTGGATTTCTTGCAGGTGCAGTCAGGGTAGCACCAGGGGAGTGAGTCGTGGCAACCAAACCAATCACCGGATACATCAAGCTGCAGATTCCCGCGGGGAGCGCCAATCCGGCGCCGCCGGTGGGGCCTGCGCTGGGCCAGCACGGGGTCAATATCATGGAGTTCTGCAAGGCGTTTAATGCCAAGACGCAGCAGGACGCCGGGCTGATCATTCCGGTTGTGATCACGGTCTATAAGGACAAGTCCTTTACGTTTATCACCAAGACACCTCCTGCCTCGGTGCTGCTGACCAAGGCCGCCAAGCTGCAGAAGGGATCGCCAGAGCCGAATCGCAATAAGGTTGGCCGCGTCACCAAGAAGCAGGTGCAGGAAATTGCCAAGACTAAGATGGTCGACCTCAATGCCGCGTCTGTCGAATCGGCGATGCGGATGATCGCGGGCACGGCCCGCAGTATGGGAATTGAGGTCGTTTAACGTCTCCGGAACGACACGGTGTCATCACCGTTCATCGATAGTTGCGAATTCACCCGGCGACTGGACCACTCGACAGCGATGTGATTGCGGGTGGGAGCTAAGGGGGTTCAATGAAGGTTGGTAAAAAACATCGCGACGCCAAGGCCAAGATCGACCGTGCGGCATTGCAGCCGCTGGGCCAGGCCATTGACACGGCTCTGGAAGTGCGGCATGCCAAGTTTGACGAATCGGTTGATGTAGCGATGCGTTTGGGTGTGAATCCGAAACATGCGGATCAGATCGTTCGTGGCACCGTCATATTGCCACACGGAACCGGCAAGTCGATCCGCGTGCTCGCCCTGACCAAGGGCGACAAGGAAGCCGAAGCACGTGAGGCGGGCGCCGACTATGTAGGCGCCGATGAATTCGTGCAGAAGATTCAGGACGGCTGGCTGGAGTTCGATGCCGTTGTAGCCACGCCCGATGTGATGGGCCAGGTGGGACGTCTCGGTAAGGTGTTGGGACCGCGCGGCTTAATGCCGTCGCCCAAGACCGGCGGGGTCACCATGGAAATCGGCAAAGCCGTCGCCGACCTCAAAGCCGGTAAGGTCGAGTACCGCGTCGATCGCGGTGGCAACGTCCACAGTCTCGTCGGCAAGACATCATTCGGTCGCGACAAGCTGCTCGAAAACGCTCGCGCGTTCATCGATGCCGTTATTCGCGCCAAGCCGGTGGCGGCCAAAGGACAGTACATTCGTCACGTCTCCGTATCCACCACCATGGGTCCGGGGATACCCGTCGATCACAGCGGTCTTCTTGCGGAGGTAAAGAAGTAGTCCGCATCACCACGGAGAAGAATCATGCCGCGTCCGGAAAAAGTACAAGCTGTTGATCAACTGACCGAAGAAATCAGCCAGGCCGGGTCGATCTTTGTGACCGACTATCAGGGGTTGACGGTGGCCGATATGACCGACTTGCGCGCGCAGTTGCGCCAGGCCGGCATTCGTTATCGTGTTGCCAAGAACACGCTCTTGCGGTTGGCCGCACGCAACGCCGACATGCCGGAACTCCTGGACCACCTGCAAGGCCCCACGGCCATCGCGTTTGCCAGCGATGACCCGGTGGCGCCGGCCAAGGTTTTTCATGATTTCTACTCACGTCTGGAAAAACCGCGCGTACGGATGTTTGTCACTGAACGTCGGGTGTATACGCAGGACGATCTGAAAGCGGTCGCTGCGTTGCCCCCGCGTGAGGAGATGCTGGCGCAGCTTGTGGCTTCGATCGAATCGCCGCTTACCAACTTTGTGGGCACCCTGGACGCCATCATCCGCGACTTCGTGGGCACCATCGATGCCCTGGCTCAGAAGCGAACCGACGACGGCGGTTGATGTGCAGTGGGTTTAATCATATCAGAAGCAATTGCGTAAGACTCATAGGTATCTTGTAAGGAAAGGATCAGCGTCGTGGCAGAATCAACTACCATCGATCAGGTGGTCGACATCATCGAGAAGATGACGGTCATGGAGCTGTCGGAACTCTCGAAGACCCTTCAGGACAAGTTCGGCGTCAGTGCGGCCGCCCCCGTGATGATGGGTGGACCCGCGGCCGGCGGCGGTGGCGGTGAAGCCGTCGCCGAGGAAAAGACCGAATTCACTCCGTTTATGACGGCAGTGGGTGACAAGAAGATCCAGGTGATTAAGGTGATTCGTGAAATCACCGGTCTGGGACTGAAAGAAGCCAAGGAGTTGGTGGACAAAGCTCCCGGAGCAGTCAAAGAGGACGTTTCGAAAGAGGAAGCAGAGTCAATTCAGTCCAAGCTGCAAGAGGTTGGCGCTGTCGTTGAAATCCGCTAACTCGGACCGCGCCCGATAGTCTGCCCGCAGACACCCGGCAGCCGCCCTCGCCCACGGCAGGAGCGGCCCGTGGTGCTGTATGGCCATTTTTTGCTAGGGGGTTACCCTTGAACGGCAACGGACAGAACGGACACAATGGACGTCAATCGTACGGCCGCCTGACGTCCGGCGGCGAAATGCCCAACCTGCTGGATATCCAGCTCCTCTCGTACGACGAATTCCTGCAGCCGGACGCCGATTCGGATAAGCGGCGGATGCAGGGATTGGAGGAGATGTTCCACCAGGTCTTCCCGATCAGCGACGTGCACGAGAACTATTCGCTCGAATTCGTCAGCTACTCGGTCGGGCAGCCGCGGTACTCGATCCAGGAGTGCAAAGAACGGAACATGACGTATGCGGCGCCGCTGAAGGCGACGCTGCGGCTGGTCAGCAAAGAAATCGACGAGTCGACCGGCGGCAAGAAGGTCAAGGACGTGCTCGAACAGGATGTGTTCCTGGGTGAGCTGCCGCTGATCACCAGCCGTGGCACCTTCATCATCAACGGGGCCGAGCGTGTGGTGGTTAGTCAGTTACACCGCTCTCCCGGCGTCTTCTTCGATGAAGTGACCCACCCCAACGGCAAGCACCTGTTCCTGGCCCGCATTATTCCGTTTCGCGGGTCCTGGGTGGAATTCTTCCTCGATATCAACGACGTCATGTTCGTCAACATCGACGCCCGGCGGAAGATCCCCGTCACGACGCTGCTGCGAGCGCTGGGAATGTCGACCGACGAAGAACTCCTGGAGACGTTCTATTCCATTAACGTCATCAAGGGTGTTAATCGCCGCTGGGCGAAGACAATCGGACAAGTGGCCGCTGAAGGGATCATTGACGAGGAGTCGGGTGAAGTGTTGCTCGCTGCCGGTGAGGTCATCACCGAAGACCACGTCGTCAAAATGAAAAAGTATGAGATTGGCGATCTGAAGGTGTTGAAGGTTGATCCCGCCAACGATGCGCTGATCATTCCCAATACATTCAAGAAGGACCCATCGCGGTCGCGCGAAGAGGCCCTCTTCAAAATCTACAGCCTGCTGCGTCCGGGCGAACCGCCTTCGCTGGAAACCGCTGAGGCGTTGCTGGATCGGTTGTTCTTCAATACGAAGCGTTACGATCTGGGCGAAGTGGGCCGGTACATGATCAATCAGCGGCTCCACCGCGATGCCTCCCTCGATCATACCGTCCTCGATACCGACGACTTCAAAGCGATCGTCCAGTACTTGATCCGGTTGCGGTCCGGAGAAGGCTTCGTCGACGACATCGATCACCTCGGTAATCGTCGCGCGCGCTCGGTCGGCGAACTGCTGGCCAATCTGTTTTCCGTCGGTTTGTCGCGCATTGCCCGCACCATCCGTGAGCGCATGAGCCTGAAGAAAGAGGATCAGGACTCGCTGACACCGCATGATCTCGTCAACGCACGCACTGTGTCGGCGGTGATCGACACATTCTTCGGTTCGTCGCAGTTGTCGCAGTTTATGGATCAGACAAACCCGCTGGCGGAGTTGACGCACAAGCGGCGTCTCTCGGCGCTGGGGCCGGGTGGTCTCACACGCGAACGCGCCGGATTCGAGGTGCGCGACGTGCACCACACGCACTATGGCCGGATGTGTCCGATTGAAACGCCGGAAGGCCCGAATATCGGTCTGATCGCGTCGTTGGCGACATTCGCGCGAATCAACAAATACGGATTTCTCGAAACGCCGTACCGCAAGGTGAACAACGGTGTCGTGACTCACGACATCGTCTATCTCACGGCGGACGAAGAAGACAAGTACCATATTGCCCAGGCCGGTGAAGCGCTCGACAAGAGCGGACGGTTCGTCGACGATCGTGTCCGCTGCCGTTTCCGTGCCGACTTCCCGATGGCGCCACCCGAAAAGGTGGAATTAATGGACGTCGCGCCGGAGCAGTTGGTTTCAGTGGCGGCATCGCTGATTCCGTTTCTCGAGCACGACGACGCCAACCGCGCCTTGATGGGTTCGAACATGCAGCGCCAGGCGGTGCCGCTGATGCGGGCCGAGTCTCCCGTCGTGGGAACCGGAATGGAATCGCGTGTGGCTCGTGACGCCGGGGTGTCGATCGTGGCCAAAACGGCCGGAATCGTTGAAGAGGTCGATGCCGAACAGATTGTCATTCGTCCCAAAGGCAAGGCCGCCCTCGGTGAACTCGGGTTCGAGGCACCCGATACCTATCTGCTGCCGAAATTCGAACGCTCGAACCAGGACACCTGCATCAACTTCAAGCCCACTGTCGAATTGGGCGACAA
>WJJR01000062.1 GCA_014729565.1 Candidatus Zixiibacteriota bacterium
ATCGGTGCGGCTTTGTCGCCCAGCCACCATGCGATGAGCGCTACGGCCGAGTTGATCAGGCAGGCCAGCCAGAGCGTAAGCTTGATCCCCTGCGACTCGAGCAACACGAATGTTGAGAGTAACGCGCCCGTTACGGCGCCGAGGGTGTTGATCCCGTAGAGGACGGCGATGCGATTGCGGCCGATGTCATCTTCGGTTTCCGCGGCGCGGGCAGCAGCGGGAAGGGTACCACCCATCAGCACGGCGGGGATGCCAATGATAATCGCCGACAGCAACAGGCGCACGAGCGTGGCGCCGGTCAAGCCCAGCACCACCGAACCACCGAGCGATATGTACAACGCGCGCGCCCCCATGATCAGAAACGGCGATACCGCTGCAGCCAGCGCGATTGACATTTCGAGTTGGGCGTAGAGAACCAGCGGCCGCTGATGACGGTCGGCGCGTTTGCCGATCAGTACACCGCCCAGGCCGAGCCCGCCCATGAAGATCGCCAGCACCGCGGCCGAGGCCGCCGTCGACGCTCCGAAGATGAGCGCGAGCTGCTTCATCCACGCAACCTGGTAAATCAGGGCACAGAGACCCGAACCGAAGAGCAAGGCGGTAACGTACGACAGGCGAATGGTCATGCGGCGTGATGTCTCGTCATGGGTACGTGATACGGCGGTTGCAATGCCGAAGTCTCTTATGGTCGCCAACCGGTGAGAGCCGAGTCAATACACAAGCGATCAGGATCGTCACGATGTCGGCGCACTGCGCAATTCGGCCAGCGTTCCGGCGGCACGGCGGAGATGCGGAATCGTGATCGAACCGCCGACCACCAGTGCGACGGCGAAGATCTCGTCGAATTCATCGTCGGTGACACCCTGCTCGACGCACTGGACCATGTGGTAGGTGATGCAATCATCGCAGCGGAGTACGGTCGACGCGACCAGGCCGAGCATTTCCTTGGTCTTGGCCGGGAGAGCGGCGTCCTGGTAGACACCATGGTCGACATTGAAGAAGCGCTGGATGTACTTGTGCTTCGATTTGAGCAGGATCTCGTTGAGCGCCTGGCGTTCTTCTTTGAATTCGGCGACAGATTTCCGGGTCATTGGCATCTCCATTCAATTGAGGTCGATGAGGGTCTCTAATGTGGGGTAGAGTCAGGTGGGGATTCAAGGGGACCGTGCCGCAGAATCCGGCGGTTCTGGGAGCAGAATCAACCCCCCGGTACCTGAGAGGTGATCAGTTTATCAGGAGATCAGTAGGCTAGCCGAAAACCCTCTCAATGTCTTCCCCGCAGGCACTTCGCGATAGCGAAGTGCGCAAGCGGGGATCCAGTGTCTTTGGTACGGATTGGGGCAATACTGGATTGCTCACGTGTGGTGGTTGGGATGAATGTAGAGAACGATGACATCCGGATGGTTCACCAGTTCAAACAGAGACTCTTCTTCAGAACCATCCTGTGGCAGAATCGAAACCCACCCTGACCCAATGACGCCTACCGGCGTCATTGGGTCAGGGTGGGGCACCCCAGTTTGCCGAAACCCTAGGATACTGTATTACAATAAGTTACGAAGAGAGCTTGGCTCTTTGACACAATCACTCAAAAATTCCTTAAAATACTCAAACAAGCCTCAAGCCGCGGCGTATTTGGGGTGATTGTTATTTTAGTGTTCGCTTGAATACAGGATGAAATGATGACAAAAGAATTGACCCAACAGGATTACAAAGACCTTCTCTACAGGCAGTTTGCTTTAGTTGGTAAGGCGGTCTCCAGCAACCGGCGCTTGGAGTTGCTGGACCTGCTTTGCCAGGGGGAACGGACGGTGGAAGATTTGGCGCGCGAGACCGGCGCATCGATCTCAAGCGTATCACAACATCTGCAAGTCCTTAAGACAGCCAAACTTGTAAACTCCCGCAAGGAAGGGTTGTATGTCTACCACTTCCTCGCAGATGAATCGGTCGGGGAATTCTGGCGAGCCCTGCGCGCGCTGGCGTTCAGCCGCTCGGCCGAGCTGCGCGAGATGGTCCAGTCGATTGTCGAAGGACGCGATGATCTCGAACAGGTGTCGCACGAAGAGTTAATGGAACGCGCCCGCCGCGGTGAAGTGATTGTCTTGGATGTCCGTCCGGAAGTCGAATACCAATCAGGCCACATCGCCGACGCCGTCTCGATTCCGATCGATCGCCTGGAAGCGCATCTTAAAGAGCTGCCGAAGGATCGCGAGGTTGTCGCCTACTGCCGTGGACCGTACTGCCTGTTCTCATTGGAGGCGGTCGATCTGCTGCGCAGCCACGGATACAAAGCGCGCCGGCTGATCGACGGATATCCCGAATGGGAAGCGGGAGGCCGTCCGGTGCAACGCGGCGAGAACTCCAAACCACATCGTTCAGAACAGTCCTCCGATCACCATCGGAGCTAACCGTAATGCGCACTCAACGCTCTCAACCATTCGCAGAGGTTAAGGAGAGGCAATGACACAGGGCAAACACGCAATGGTGAACTTCGCGGTCAATCATCCAAAGGTGATTGTCGCCGTATCGATCATAATCACCCTGGGATTGATGATTCCGATTCCCTTTGCCCAGATCGATACCGATCCGGAAAACATGCTCGAACAAAACGAGCGTGTTCGCGTCATCCACGACCAAATCAAAGAAGAGTTTTCGCTCTACGATCACCTGGTGGTCGGCTTTGTCGATGAAGAGAAGCCGCTGACGCAGGAGTTCATCGACAAACTCGGGCTGCTGGTTGAAGAGATCGAAGAGATGGAAGGCGTCGTTGCCGAGGATGTCATGGCGCCGTCGACAGTCGACGATATCTATCGCACACCCGACGACATTCTCGTTGTTGATCGGCTGACGGCTGATCGCCAGGGATACGAAACAGACGTTCCCGTCGCCGAGAAGATCGCCGACAACCCGATTCTGCAGGGCAAGCTGGGCTCAGCCGACGGTCATGTGATTGCGGTGTATGTGCCGTTGGAAAAGAAGACGTACGCGCACGACGTTGCCGAGTCCGTCCGCGATGAGATCAGCACCCTGGGTATTACAGCGAATGTCCATATCGCCGGACTGCCGGTGGCCGAAGAGACATTCGGCAAGGAAATGTTCAAGCAAATGGGGATATCCGCGCCGTTGGCCGGCCTGCTGATCTTCCTGCTGATGCTCGTGTTCTTCAAACGGTTCTCCGTCGTGACCGCGCCGATGATCATTGCGGTGATGACGGTGGTGTGGACCATGGGTCTACTGGTGTTGTTTGGGTTCACCGTGCACATCATGAGTTCGATGATCCCAATCTTCTTAATGCCGATTGCCGTATTGGACTCGATACACGTCCTCTCGGAATTTCACGATCGCTACCAGAAATCGAAATCGCAACGCGTAGCGATTCTCTCCACCATCGATGAGTTGTTCAAACCGATGCTGTTCACGACGGTGACAACAATCGTCGGCTTTAGCTCGCTGATGCTGGCGGCGATTCCGCCGGTCCGGGTCTTCGGTGCCTTCGTCGCGATCGGGGTGCTTATCGCCTGGCTGCTGTCGGTTACCTTCAATCCGGCGTACGCCGTGCTGTTGCCTAAACGCGTCCTGACCAACTTCGGTCGCCAGGACGAAGGGCGGTCGCTGCTTGGACGGTTGTTGCCCAGAGCCGGGCGCTTTGCCGCCCGGGCACGCGTTCCGGTGTTGATCTTCACCCTTGTGCTATTCGCGATCGCCGCGTTCGGAATCACGAAGATCCAAGTCAACGACAACCCAACGAAGTGGTTTAAAGAATCGCATCCGATTCGCATCGCTGATAATGTGCTCGGCAGCCACCTGGCCGGGACCTACATGGCCTACCTTGAATTCGATGCGACCGACACGGAAACCAAATCGGTCAAGAATCCGGAAACGCTGCGGCTGATGGACGGCTTGCAGGACCACCTGGCAATGTTGCCTCAGGTGGGATCGACGACCGGTATCACCGACATCGTCAAGAAGGTTCGTTTCGAGCTGAAAGACGGTGATTCGGCGGCCGCGATCATTCCCGATTCGCCGGAGGAAATTGCTCAGGAGTTGTTCCTGTACGAAACGTCGGGTGGCGACCCGGACGATCTCTTCAAGTTCATCACGCCCGATGGCGGAAAAGCCGTGTTGTGGCTGCAAATGAATGACGGTGACAATCGTGCGGTCGACGAAGTCGTTCAAACTGCCAACACCTATCTCGAACAGAACAATGACATCAGCAATCTGGGGTTCGAGTGGGGCGGACTGACCTACATCAACGTGGTCTGGCAGGAAAAGATGGTTGTCGGCATGCTCGAGGCACTGTTGGGATCGTTTATCATCGTCACGATTATGATGACGCTGCTGTTGCGCTCATTCAGCCTGGGGATCATGTCGATGGTGCCACTGACGTTGACGATTGCCGTGGTCTACGGCGCCGTCGGCTTGATCGGGAAACCGTACGACATGCCGATCGCCGTCCTGTCGGCCCTGACATTGGGTCTGTCGATTGACTTTGCGATTCACTTCCTCAAGCGTGGGCAGGAGATCTACAAGAAACGGAAATCACTGCCCGAGACGATGAACGAGTTGTTCGATGAGCCCGCACGCGCCATCACCCGCAATATCGTCGTCATCGCATTGGGCTTCGTACCACTGCTGTTCTCAGTCTTGGTTCCCTACATCACGGTGGGTTCGTTCTTCCTCGCAATCATGGCGCTGTCGGGATTTGCCACGCTGATCATTCTGCCGGCGCTGGTCAATCTGCGCGGTGAACGGGCGTTTCGGATGTGGGGTGTCAAATATGCGCATCCACACAAGACGACATCACAGACCGAATCGGAAAAGGAGATGGTATCATGAAGACACACGCAGCCACAGCGCTGATGTTCCTGTTGGCACTCGCGTTCGGTACGAGCGCGGTGCAGGCCGACGAGGCCGCCCTGAAACTGATGCAGGAATCGCACAAAGCTTACTACTACGCCAGTGAGGGCGGTAGCGCCCGTGTGACGATGGAAATCGTCGATAAGAAGGGCCGTGCCCGCGAACGCGTATTTTGGATGATCCGCACCGACGTCGAGGACATGGGCGACCAGCGGTACTACACCCACTTCATCAAACCCGCCGACGTGCGCCGCACGGCGTTGGTGGTGCACAAAAAGGCAGAAGGCAACGACGATCGCTGGCTGTATGTGCCGGCGCTCGATCTGGTCCGACGCATCGCGGCCAATGACAGCCGCTCATCGTTTGTCGGCTCGGATTTCACCTACGAAGATGTCTCGGGACGTTTGCCGAGCATGGACGATCACAAGATCATCGGCCCCGATTCGGCAATGGGTAAAGCGGCCACGAAAGTCCGCAGCACGCCCAAGGATGACGGCACCGCCGAATACGAATACCGGTACACCTGGGTGGACGATGAAACGAAGCTGCCCATTAAAGAGGAGTACGTCGACAAGAAGGGCGAGACGATCCGGCGCTTCGAGATCGAACAGATCGTCGTGATCGAAGGATTCCCGACGGCGACGGTGCGTACGATGCATGTCATCGATGACGGGCAGACGACCATCCGCTTCGACGAAGTCACGTACGAAGCGCCGCTCGATGCCGGACGCTACAACGAACGTCTGCTGAAGAATCCGCCGCCGGAGTTCACGAAGTAAGTCAACACGAGGATGATAATGCGTAAGGGACTCACCCATATCATCGCGCTGGCCGCGCTGTTCGTGGCGGCCGGCGCATCGGCCCAGCCGATTGTGACCGGCTTTGTCGAGGCCAATCAGGTCGTACGGGTTCAGGAAAACGACGCGCTCGGCGACGGCGCCATCGGGGATCGGACCTATCCACGCAGCGAACTGCGCGCGCAGATGAAACTGCAGGAGTACAGCGATCGCGGGCAGTTGTTCATTCGGGCCGACTTTGTCAGCGACGCCGTTGCCAGCGACCGCAGCCACGTCGATCTGCGTGAAGCGTACGTCAAAACCACATTGTTCGACTGGCTCGACGTGAAGATCGGCCGCCAGGTGGCCACATGGGGCACCGGCGATTTGATCTTTGCCAACGATCTGTTCGCCAAGGACTGGCGGGCGTTCTTCAGCGGCTTGGATGATACGTATCTGAAGCCGCCGCAGGATCTGCTGCGCTTGACAGCGTATGTGAACGGACTGACACTGGAAGTCGCGTTGTCGCCGTATTTCACGCCCGACAACCTGCCCGACGGCACGCGGCTCTCTGTGTTCAATCCGTTCATGAATGCCACGGTGGGCGCACAACAGGCTCCGCCGATCTTTCGTCCGGTGAAGACGCTGCGCAACGGCGAAGGATTCGGACGCGTGTCGGGGTATTCCGGCAGTTATGAGTGGGCGCTCTATGGTTACAAGGGCTTCTGGCCGACCCCGCAGGCGTTCACACCGGACGGCGTCTTGTACTACCCTCGTCTCTGGTCAGCCGGTGGCAGTCTGCGTGGACCGATTGGGTCGTACCTGCTGCACGCCGAAGCCGCTGCCTACATCTCGCAGGACGATACCGACGGTGACAATCCGTTTATTGCCAACTCGCAAATTCGCGGCTTTATCGGTTTGGATCGGAGTCTGGCCAATGAGTGGACGGTCGGTGTGCAGTATTACGGCGAGTATATGCTCGACCACGACTTGTACCTAATGGGCATTCCTCCGGGTGGCCCGACCTTCGATGAACTGCGCTCGACTGTGACAGCACGCATTCACAAATTCATGCGCAACCAGACGGTCGAGATGCAACTGTTCGGCTACTGGGGACTCTCCGACGAAGACTGGCATGTGCGTCCGGAGGCGAGTTACAAAGTGACACAGGCAATCAAATGGACGGTGGGCGCCAGTCTGATCGATGGCGAAGACAATCATACGATGTTCGGGCAGTTCCGCGACAACTCGAACGTCTTTACACGAGTCCGTTACAGTTTCTAACGCGATAACGACGTAGGAGGTCACAATTATGAGCTTGGAACACACCATTCGCGTGATTGCCGGGACATTCATTCTCGGTAGTCTGGCACTCGGATATTTCGTGAGTCCGTACTGGTTTTTGTTCACTGCATTTGTCGGTGTAAACCTGATTCAGTCGGCGTTTACGAAATGGTGTCTGATGGAAGACATCTTGAAGAAAACGATCTTTTCACGCCGAACCTCCTCGCAAGAGGCCTCCGCATAGGTCCGGCGTGGTCCGCAGGGATGTGGACAGACGGCGCAGTCGGTGGGACTGCGCCGTCTTTTTGTGACCATTCGCACCCAGTCGCGTAGCATCCGGCCTCAGCCCGGTCCGGGTGTGGCGCAAACACACAGGTCTGCCCCTACCGATTGTAGGGGCGCACCGATGTGTGCACCCTCCCGTGCAACTTATGGGACAGCCTCGGAATGTTTGCACCACTGGACGAAAACATGCGCGAGCACAGGGTATGGTCAAGTGCGAGTCAAACCACGTATTCCTGCGGTGCATCGATCGATGTCGACCGCATCCAGTCGATGACCCTGGCGAGGCCGTCGCGGAGACTGGTGGCGTGACGCCAGTCGAGTCGGGTATGCGCAACCGTGGGATCGCAGAGCAGACGGTCGACTTCGGAATGTTCCGGACGTACGCGGTTCTCTTCGGTGATCACACGCAAGGATTTGCCAAGCAACTCTCCTGTCGCGTCGACAACATCCTGTATCGATGTCTCCGTCCCGGTGCCCAGTTGGACTTCGGTGCCATAGATCGCATCCGGTGCGATTGCGGCCGCGAGAAAACCGGCAACCGTATCCGTCACGTAGAGGAAATCACGTGTTGGTGTTGTCGATCCGAGATGAATCGCATCACTCGACAACGCCTGGCTGACAATGGTCGGAATCACCGCACGCGGTGACTGACGCGGACCATAGGTATTGAACGGACGCACGGTGACGGTCGGCAGATCGAATGACCGGTAGTACGATTCCACCAGCGCATCGGCGGCGATCTTCGAGGCCGCATACGGCGACTGTCCTCGCCGCGGATGGTCAAGCGTAATCGGAATCTGCTGCGCGGAACCGTAGACTTCGGACGTCGACGTGTGGACCAGACGGCGCACTCCGATGTCGCGACACGCATTGAGAACATGCATCGTACCGACGATATTGGTTTGCACGTAGTCGGTCGGGTTCTGATACGAAAACGGAATCGCGATCAATGCCCCGAGGTGAAAGACCATCTCACAGCCCCGAACCGCACTGCGGACAGCCTCAGGATCTTTCAAGTCACCGCGACAGATCTCGATTGTCGCGCGCTGCTGGGCTGACAATTCCCCAAGATGGCCAAGACGGTTTTGGGAATCGTAACGCAGGAAGGCACGCACACGCGCACCCTGAGCAAGCAGTCCCTCGACCAGATGCGAACCGATAAAGCCACCGGCGCCGGTCACGAGCACATGTGTACCGTCGAGTGTTCCCATAGTAGACTTGTCGGCCATCGGCTCCGATCTCTCGAATCAACTCAAGGTGGAATCCCATCGCCCCCGTGATGCGATCTCGGATACGGGTTTGCGCGAGCGCGGTTTACTGTATTTGTCCCGCTGCTCCTCGGACAGCGCGTCATCCGGCAGTTGATACGCGACGGCGATCATGGCCACCGGCGTGTATCCGTCGGGGATATCGAACGCGGCTTTGGCTTTGGTGGCATCGAATCCTGCCATCTGGTGAACCATCAGTCCCATGTCGGCCGCCTGCAACGCCATGCTGATACTGGCCGCGCCGACATCATGTGCGTGATGCCGGTTCGGTTTGCCGTTTTTGGTGAATGTCTCTTTCGCCACCGAGAGCATCAAAACGGGAGCGTTCTTTGCCCAGGCGTTGCCTTCGGCCAGACAATCGTGCGCTTTGCTTCGGGCGTCGGGATCGGACTGATCAAAGATCAGGTAGCGCCACGGCTGCTCGTTGAAGCTCGACGGTGCCCAGCGGGCGGCTTCGAGCAGCGTCATCAATTGTTCTTCCGAGACGGGTCGGTTAGGATCGACATCTCGTCCGGACCAGCGACGTGCCATCACGTCAGTGATCGGGTATTCGGTTGAGGCCGGTCGTTCCATGATTCAACTCCTGCTATCCGTTCGTTCGTGTGTGAGCGTTGAGGGGGTGGGGATCGGACCACCGTGGACGGAAGGGACGTAAACGTTCCAGATGTTGCTGCAGATATCGCCGCTGTACATACAACACTCCATACGCGATGCTGCCGCCGAGTACCCACCCAAAGAGCAAGTCGGCGGGGTAGTGAATGCCCATGTAGATCCGCGAGTACGACACCAGCAGTGACAAAAACAGCAACACCGGAAACCAGCGGCGAAAGGTCAGGCCGAAAAAGATCGCGGCGGCCATCGTGTTGGTAGCATGGCCGGAGGGCATCGACTTCGAACCGCCACAACCATGGATCAGCCGCACGCCCTCGACCACATGGCAGGGACGTAACCGTCCGATCCAGTCCTTCAACACGTGCGATGACAGTTGATCGGTGATGGTGAACAGCACGATGGCAACCAGGAAAGCGCTACGCCCTTTCCCACCACCGAAGACAACCAATCCCGCGAAGTAGATGAGTATGGGAATGCGCCAGTATTTGATATTCGTGACAATCGGCATGACGGCATCGAACACTGGATTGGCCACACCGGCATTCAGCTTCAAAAAGAGCCAGGTGTCGATGCTGATGAGAGTTTCAACCATGTGTGTCTACCAACCGGATTATTCAATGATTGTTTCACCGGCGCTCAGATCAATACCCGAATGCGTGAGTTCCTTCAACCGTGCGTTGAGTCGCTCGACACGGGATGCCGGGACGTGGATCGTCCCGTGCGCGCGGTCATCGTATGCTCCCGGCACCAAATGCAGCCCGAATTCCTCCAGTGCCCGGTACAGGACCCCGGTTTGCTCGTGATCGAAGTCGATGGTCACAACGCGCTTCATCGTGCGGTGGATGATGGTTCCAGCCTTCATGGCCGCCGCCGCGGCTTCAGAGTAGGCACGCACCAGCCCGCCGGTGCCGAGCTTGGTGCCGCCAAAATAACGGGTCACCACACAGACAATATTCTGCAGATCCTCGCGGCGCAAGGTGTCGTGAATCGGACGGCCGGCGGTGCCCGATGGCTCGCCATCGTCGGACGAGCGTTCTATCAAATCCCCGGGACGGCCCACACGATACGCCCAGCAGTTGTGCGTCGCGTCGGCGTACTTGCGGCGGCGGTCATTCAATTCGTCCATGGCGGCCTCTTCGGACACAGCGGGAGCGACATAGCCGATGAACTTGGAGCCCTGCACAAGCATCGAGGCGGTCGCAGGCGCCGAAATCGTGACTATCGTGTCCGGGTTTGGCATGAGATGTCGCTCGAATCCTATCAATGAACAGGAGATTGGCGGCAATTGTCAATTCAGGGAGTGGATTTGCGGTCGAGGAGGGTTGGTTTCCCGGCATTCTGTTTACTTTATTGATAATGACCACGGTCTCTGAGGAGTGTTGAAGAAACCGCTTATGCCGTTCAAATCGAGACTTGTGCATGATTCGATCGAAGCATCACCTCGCGTAGGTGCGGCTCTTAGCCGGACCGTTCCGGCTGAGTTCCGGTTCCGACGCGAAATGAACACGACCTTATCGACACGCCCGAAGGCATGAGTGATCGCCTACCCATGAACCAGACACCGCCAACATCTGACACGTCCCCGAGAGCGACACGTTCAGCGAGCGAGGCAATTCCGCTGGTGGTGGCCGCGATCGTGTTTGTCGCCTCGGCCATTTACCTATGGGATTTCAGCATCGACGATGTGTTCATCTCGTTTCGGTATGCTGAGCATCTGGGCCATGGACACGGCCTGGCCTGGAACATCGGCAGCCCGCCTGTCGAGGGGTTCTCGAATTTCCTGTGGGTGATCATCCTGGGCGTGTTCGCCTTGTTCGGTAGTGGTGTCGTATTCACGGCGAAGATGCTGGGGTTCATTCTTGGCCTGGCGAATCTGTTTCTGACCTTCGTCTTGTGCCGGCGGCTATGGCAGCCGGTGACATTCTGGTGGGCGCCGGTGATCGTGGTGGCGGCAACACCCGTATGGGCAATGTGGGCGATGAGCGGACTGGAAATCGTCCTATATGGATTCTGTCTGCTGGTGGCTGCACTCGCTCTGACTGAATCGGGGACACGGCGCACAGTGCTGCTATCCGTTGGTGTATTCGGTTTAGCCACGACTCGTCCCGAAGGCCCAGCCCTGGCGGCAATCCCAATTGTTGTGGGAATCCTCTTGAATCACAACGCGCCCCTTAAACAACGCGTTCTCTCCTATCGAATTCCGATCACTGTATTGTTGCTGTCTGCATTCGGATTGATGGCATTCCGCTATCTCTACTTCGGGTATCCGTTTCCGAACACCGTCTATGCGAAAGGCACATCAGAATTGGCATCGTTGTCGCAGGTGCTGGACTGGTTACGATTCGCATCTCCATTTCTGATTATCTGGGCGGTCACTGTGGTGTGGCAGCGAGAGTTCCGCTATCCGGCAGCGGTGTGGATGGCGGTACTGTGTGTCATTGTGCAGGCGTTGATTGTGCTGCCGGTGAATCCCGTGATGTTCTTGATGCATCGCTATGAGATCGCATTGATGCCGCTTCTGGTGCTGCCGTTACCGTTCGTGTTCAGTCGATTGTCCAGGTACGGTGTGTGGTTGCCGGTGCTGATTGGTCTGGTTTGTGTGCTCTGGGTGGCGCGTGATTGGCCGATGGTACAACGCGAACTACACGGCGCGCGTCAGATGATCGAGGTGCATCGAAACGTGGTCGACTATCTCGATACCCTCGACGGCGATCCCATCATTGCCCTCTGCGACGCCGGACGTATTCCGTTTTGGAGTGAACGCCCAACGTACGACGTCGCCGGATTGTGCGATGAAGAATGGGCA
>WJJR01000063.1 GCA_014729565.1 Candidatus Zixiibacteriota bacterium
GTACTGGGGATCATGACGCGCCACAATGCGGTTGCGCGAGGGATCGACCTGATAATCGAACCGCGGATCGAGCGGGACATCACGTGATGGCCCGTCAACGAAGAAGTAGTCGACCTTTCCGGGTACATCCAAATCGAGCGAGTCTTTCACCGCTTCATACTCATACTCCAGCGCATTGCGCAGCTCGGCGAAATGGAATTGCGCCAGCGAACGGCGCGACATGCGGAACTGGTAATACGCCGACGGTGTCACGGTCCATTCGCCGCCTTCGCTGGGGAGGATGATGCCGTCCGGTACGCTGTCCGACGGTGTCGGCGTGATCAGCAGACGATACGTCGACTTGCCTTTGCCCTTGATATCATCGAGAATCAATGGTGTACCGTACTCAACACGATGGCGATCGCTGCGCTGGTCGGGAATGGACCCGGTCACAAACAGGCTGTAGTGCAGTTCCACGCGGCCATCGTCCGCCGGCGTGACCGTGATGTACAACACCTGATTGCCCACACGGAGAGTTGTTTCCAAATCGAATTCGATCAGCGCACTGGTACTGTCGACAATCTCGGATTCTTCCGGTTCGGCGTGGACAGTTTCGCGCAGCAACAACTCCAGATGTGCTGCCTGTGGGGCGGCCACGGCAACACCGGCGCCCGCACAGACCCACAACACGATTCCACTGCAGACGATCAACCGGATCAGCGAAATCGGTTGACGACAATGCCTCGATGGTCTGCGTCGATCCATGGACCTATTTGCTCTTTGCCAGTTTGCGCAGCAGCGCGAGATTCATCTTATCGTTCTTCCCCTCGGGATCCTTCGGTGTTTCGAGGAGTTTGGGGACCGTCTTCAGTTTCGCGTCACGCATGAAAAACCCGAAACCATCTTTGCCGATGAATCCTTTGCCGATATGCTCGTGGCGATCCTTGTGGGTGCCAAGGTCGAATTTCGAATCGTTGAAGTGCAGCGCCTTCAGCAGCGGATACCCCAGGATATCGTTGAATTCCTTCATCGTCTTCTTGTACGCCGCCTGAGTGCGGATATCGTACCCGGCCGAAAAGATGTGGCAGGTGTCGACACAGACACCGACACGCTCGGGCTGCTCCAGTTTATCGATAATCTCGCGCAACTCCTCGAATCGCGAGCCGATGTGCGATCCTGCCCCCGCCGTCGTTTCCAGTAACAGCATGCAGTCGGTTTCCGCCACACAGTCGAGCACCCAGTTCATACCGTCGGCAATGCGCTTCATTCCCGCCTCGACACCACTGCCGACATGGGCACCCGGATGGAAGACGAGATACTCGACACCCAGAATATTGCAGCGTTCCAATTCCACCTTGAGCGCTTCGCGCGACTTTTCAAACAGGGCCTTGTCGGGGGTGGCGATGTTGATCAGGTACGATGAATGCGCGACCGCCGGACCGATCTTCGTGCGCTTGCGTTCCTCTTTGAACTGCTTGATGTCATCGTCGGTGAGCGGCTTGGCGCGCCACTGGTTGGACGACTTCACAAACAGTTGCACACAGCGGCAGCCGGCCGTTTCGGCATGCAGCACCGCATTGAAGACACCGCCGGCAATCGACATGTGCGCGCCGATTAGCGGTCCGGGATCGGTTTTGGCCATTGGTCCTCGTCGCTAGAGGGTGCAGGGTTAGTACAAACGTGCCCGCTTACCGAGATACGTGAACAGCGCGTTGTCATACGGCATCGATGTATCGATCGGAACATAGTCGACAAATGCCTGACGGCACTCGCGGCGGTAGCGGTCGACGTGTTCACCGAGCGTCCGTTGATATTCGGAACGAATCTGCCACGGCAAGGTCGATATCTCCTCGCCGGTTTCCATGTCGCGGAACAGCGCTTCCTCGGGGAAATTGAACTCCCGTTCGGTCGGGTCGAGCACGTGGAAGACGATTACTTCGTGCTTGCGGTGACGGAAATGCTTCAGGCCGGTCAGGATGCGCGACGGATCGTCCCACAAATCCGACAACACGATAATCAAACCGCGCCGTTTGATCCGTTCGGCCATCTCATGTAACGCGATACCGGTTTCGGTCCGTGCCTGCGGTTCGACTCCGGCGAGTGTCGTCAGCAGTGCGTGAAGATGAACCGATGCCGACTTGGGTGGTACGAATTGGCGCACACGCTCATCGAATGTCACCAGCCCGACAGCATCCCGCTGCTTCAACATTAGGAAGGCCAACGCGGCCGCCAGATTGGCCGCATAGACGAATTTCGACACCTTGGCCGAGGTGTACGACATCGACGCCGATGTATCGAGCAGGATGTAGCTTTTGAGATTGGTTTCTTCTTCGAACTGCTTGACGTAGTACCGGTCGGACTTCGCGTACACTTTCCAATCGATATCGCGAATCGGATCACCGGGCATATACTGGCGGTGCTCGGCGAACTCGACCGAGAATCCGTGATACGGCGACTTGTGCAATCCGGTAATGAACCCCTCCACCACCAGCCGCGCCTTCATCTCCATCGATTTGAGCTTGGAGATTGTTTCCGGGTTCAGGAATTGGCGGTAGTCGGTATTGGGCATCGGTTCCAGTCACGTGGTAATGTGAGCGTTTATTCTCTCCGAACTCTTAGTCTTCGTTCGCTTTGATATCGTTGAGCAATCGTTCGATGATGTCCATCGTGTTGACCCCGTCGGCTTCGGCGTTGAACGAGGTTACGATGCGGTGTCGCAGCACGGGGCGTGCGACGGCGCGCACATCTTCGACCGACGGTGTCGGCCGACCTTCGAGAATCGCACGGCACTTCGCGCCGAGCACCAGAAACTGCGAAGCGCGGGGGCCTGCCCCCCATGAGACCCAGTCGCGCACATACGGCAGCGGTGAGTTCTCGGCCGGACGGGTCGAGCGTACCAAATTGACGGCGTATGCAATCACGTGATCGGAGACCGGCACGCGACGGACCAGTTGTTGCAGGGCATGAATGCTCTCCGCATCCATGATCCGCGACACATCGGAAATCGCCGCCGACGTAGTCATCTTGACGATCGTGTTTTCTTCGACCTCCGACGGGTACCCGACAAAGACATTGAACATGAACCGGTCGAGCTGCGCTTCGGGGAGCGGATAGGTGCCCTCCTGCTCAATCGGGTTCTGGGTGGCGAGGACGAAGAACGGTTCTTCCAGCGTGAAGGTCTCACCGCCGGCGGTCACTTCATGTTCCTGCATCGCCTGCAACAGCGCCGCCTGCGTCTTTGGCGGTGTGCGGTTGATTTCGTCGGCCAACACAATATTGGCGAAGACCGGGCCCTTCACGAAGCGGAAGATGCGCTTGCCGGTGGTGTGGTCTTCTTCAAGAATATCAGTGCCGGTGATATCCGACGGCATCAGGTCGGGTGTAAACTGAATGCGCGAAAACTTCAGATTCAGAGCGCGGGCGAGCGTCGAGATCAGAAGTGTTTTGGCCAACCCCGGAACGCCAACCAGCAGGCAGTGGCCATTGGATAAGAGGGCAATCAGTAGCTGCTCAACCACTTCACTCTGTCCCACGATAACCTTGCCAACCTCGGAACGGAGCGTCTGGTAGGCGGATTGCAGGCTTTCTACAGATTGCAGGTCTTTTTCAGACATAAGGTTAGACAACTCCTTCCGGGATGAGGACGACCCACATCAGGCAATCGTCGACGACTCGAACGGCTATTATCGGCGGTTTGTCCGGATGGAGTCAACCGATTTGCCGTAGGCTAATATCCTACAGCCCTGGCGGGGGAATGTTCCCCCCATCGCTGGCGCTTCCCAATCAACGGGAAACAATCTGATCGGAATTCAGATAGATATGCCGCGAGTACTCTGAGCTGGCGTCCCAGACGGGGGTGGTGATCGAATCGGCCGAGACGATCGGGAGCCAACCTTCAAACTGGAGAATGCGTTGATAGAGGCTCGTCGAACCCTGGCGCACCTCGATCCCGAAGGTCGAACGGGCTGTGTCCGGACCATCTTGAGGATAGAAGTCGATGCGGCTGAGCTTGAAGTGGTCGCCCAGTCCGAAATAGCTCAATGCCGGCGCCCAACGGATCCGTTCACCGACCAGACGGAACTTCGTGTCGCGTGCTGGAAAGACCTCCAGCGCCTCGCGCCCTTCGCGGTCAATGGAGGCGTAGACCACGCGCGGCAGGCTGCCGCTCTTCTTGATCACGGTGATGGTCCCCAAAGGCAACCCCGGCATAACCGGAGTATAGAGACGCATTTGTCCGTTGATCCAGAAAGTCACATTGGCCAGCCCGATCATACCGATGGCGACAACGATTGCAATCCCGCGCCGCAGATCGACGCGCCAGCCCGGCATCGATCCGGGCCGTTTAGCACGGCTGTCGCTGCGCAGGCTGCGGATAATGTTGAGAAAGAGGAGCAAAAGCGCCCCGACCCCAATCAGGAAGAATGTTGTGGCTAGGATTGGAAGTATAGCATCATACAACATGGGCCCAACCCATGTGAGGTTTTCCACATCCCGAATTGGTACAGATGGTGGAAAACCAGCTCATGTCAGCCATGGCGAAGCGGCCTAAGCTATTGCGCCGCAACAGCCAGAGTCGTTATCCACAGACTTCGGGAGGTTCTGCACACCCGAAGCCCGTCATCGGGGATAGAGTCGGCCCCTTATCGTACTTTTTCGGTTGTCTGGGGTTGGGCTTTAGGCTGTCCCGTAGAACGGTCAGCGTCTGACCCCTGGCCTGAACCCTGTTTGCTCGTGCCCGGCTGCCCGGATCCCTGCTGGCTGGGCGACGATGCACCGGTCTTCATGTTGCAGTTGCCGTGAAAGACAGCGCCCTGCTCAATCACCAGAGCCTTTGTCGTCAGATCGCCCGTGATATTGGCCTTGGCCTGCAGCTCGACCTTCTCAGTGGCGTGGATATTCCCTTTCACCGCACCGGAGATGACCGCATTCTTGGTCTTGACGTTCGCATCGACCTGCCCCGTCGGACCGACGGCCACCGTATCGGTGACATTCACTTCGCCTTTCAGCACACCGTCGACACGGAGCGTGCCGGAGACTTCCAGGGTTCCGTTGAAGGTGGTTTCCTTACCAATGATCGTGTTCACGCGGTCCCCCCCTGTCTGTGCGCCGGCGGGTTCATCCTCTCGCTTCTGGAATACGGCCATGATTTGTCCTGCCTGTCGCTTGACGATGAGTGTATGGTCATCAATGACGCCTCATAGACGATACTACAAAACTCTCTTTACGATGGTCCAGTCGAAAATCGGGCTGAGCGAAATAAGGTGTGACCACGCAGCCCGCACACCACCCGATTGTACCATCGGCGTGTTGTGCTGATCCCATTAATGCCCTTCCGGGCCGGATTGGGAGTCGGATGATTCATTGCGGGTGCGCAGATCGCTCTTGATGCGGCGCCATTCTTCAAGTCGTGCGGCAATTCGCTCCTCCAACCCCCGGTCGGTGGGGTGATACCAGCGCTGGCCAACCAGCGGATCGGGCAGATACTCCTGATTGACCACCGCTGAGTCGTGATCGTGCGGATATTGATAGCCGCGCCCGTAGCCGACACGCTGCATCAAGCGGGTGACGGCGTTGCGAATCCACAACGGCACCGGCAGTGACGGGTTCTCGCGGATCACCTGTTTGGTCAACTTCTCAGCTTTGTAGATCGCATTCGATTTTGGGGCGGCCGCCATATAGACCGCGGCTTCGGCCAGCGCCAGGTCGCCCTCCGGTGAACCGAGGAAGTGATATGCGTCTTTGGCGGCGAGTGCGATGGTCAGGGCGCGGGGATCGGCCAAGCCGATATCCTCCACCGCAAAGCGCACCATCCGTCGCGCCAGGTACATCGGGTCTTCGCCGCTTTCGATCATCCGGTACAGCCAGTACAACGCCGCATCGGGATCGGAGCCACGCAGCGATTTGTGCAATGCTGAAATCAGGTTAAAGTGCTCTTCGCCTGATTTGTCGTAGAACTCCGTTTTGCGCTGTACAATAGAGCGGATCAGATCGGCGGTGAGCACACGTTCATCTTCGGGGCGCTGCGAAATATCTTCGGCCGCCACTTCCAGAATACTCAGACTGCGCCGGGCGTCGCCATTCGATAATGCGGCGATCAAACCCAGTTCGGAATCGTCGGCGCGGATGTTCTGCTCGCCCAATCCACGGTCGGTATCGGTGAGGGCCATGCGCAGGATCTCGATTAAGTCCTGCTCGGTGAGCATCTGCAGTTGATGCACCGCGGTGCGTGAGAGGAGCGCGTTGTTGACTTCAAACGATGGGTTCTCGGTCGTCGCGCCAATCAATGTGAGCACACCGCTTTCAACATGCGGCAGGAAGGCGTCCTGCTGCGCCTTGTTGAAACGGTGAATTTCATCGACAAAGAGAATGGTCCGGCCGCCGTCGAACGCTTTGCGCTTCTGCGCGCGTTCGACCGCCTCGCGCACGTCCTTGATGCCCGACAACACGGCGGAGAAAAACACGAAGTCCGAGCCGGTCATTTTGGCGATGACATGTGCCAGCGTCGTCTTGCCGCTTCCCGGCGGCCCCCACAGTATCATCGACCCGATACGGTCGGCTTCGATGGCCGTGCGCAACGGCTTCCCCGGCGCCAGCAGATGCTCCTGCCCGATGAACTCATCGAGCGTGCGCGGACGCATACGAAAGGCCAGGGGTTCGGATGGGGTCATGGCTGTCTCTCGCGGGCGGACAGTAGTTGTCTAATGCTAAAACTTACGAATCAACACACCCTCGGCGGATAGGCCGAGCGTCTTCAGACTTTCAAACAGATGGCCCAGTGTCAGAATGAAGTCGTTGGAACGGTCGGTCATGTCGGTGCGAATGGTCTGTTGATACGGCGAGTAGAAGTACGTTCTGGAAAACCCGTCGACCGAGTGGATATAGTTGACCGAGTCGCGCTGGCGAATCGCCATCCAGCCGGCCGTCAACACCTCTTCACCGGGAAACAGGAGCGCGTGAGTCTGCACATACTTCGCCGGCTGCACCGGCTCGCCGCCGTGGGCGATGCGGATGCGTCCGAAACGACCCACCGCGAACAGGTATTCTCCGACCCCCAATGTGTCGAAGCCGGCCGCGGTGAGAGTGTTAACTGCCGCCGCTCGTCCGCCCTCCGCCTGGAGATTCCGGTACTGGTCTTGAATCAGAAATGGCTCGTCGTTGGAAACAGTCGAATCGGGTGCGGAATCGATGAACCGATTGAGTGTCTCATCGGTCGGGACAAACGCAACAATGCCGGTCAGCTCCCAAA
>WJJR01000064.1 GCA_014729565.1 Candidatus Zixiibacteriota bacterium
CCCAAACAGATGCCGAGGAACGGAATCCCGTGTTCACGCACGAAGTGAATCGCTTCGATTTTCCCCTCCACACCGCGCTCGCCGAATCCGCCCGGAATCAACAGACCGTCGACATTATCAAGATAGCGTTCGGCACCGTTCTTCTTGATGCTCTCCGATGAAATCCACTCCAGTTCGACCCGCGCATCATTGGCCACACCGGCATGGACAAACGCCTCAAGGATCGACTTATACGCGTCCTTTAAATTGACGTACTTCCCGCAAATCGCGATGCGCACGGTGCGGCTCGGGTTCGAAATTCGGTCAACTATCTCCTGCCAGTCATCGAGTTCCGGCGGCGGCGCACTGATATTGAGCAACCGGCAGAGCATGTCATCGAGCTTCTGCTCGCGATACCGGAGCGGCACTTCATACACTGACGGCACATCGACAGCGGAGAACACCGATTCGGCCGGAACATTACAGAACAGACCGATCTTGCTGCGCAAGGCGTCATCGAGCGGCGACTGTGTGCGGCACAACAGGATGTTCGGCTGAATCCCGATTTCGCGCAACGCTTTGACCGAGTGTTGTGTCGGTTTGGTTTTCGGCTCCCCGGCGGTGCTGATGTACGGAACCAATGTCAGATGAATGAAGAGCGTGCTCTGCGGCGGCATTTCAAGGTGCATCTGCCGAATCGCTTCCAGGAACGGCAACGATTCGATATCGCCGACCGTTCCGCCGATCTCGGTGATCACCACTTCGAGCGGACCATTGTGCTTTTCGATGCGACGGAGACGCGATTTGATTTCGTTGGTGACGTGGGGAATCACCTGCACGGTTGCGCCGAGGTAGTCACCGCGCCGTTCCCGCTGGATAACCGTTTCGTACACCTGCCCCGTCGTGACATTGCTCTTTTGCGTCAGGTTTTCGGAGAGAAACCGCTCGTAGTGCCCCAGATCGAGATCGGTTTCGGCGCCGTCATCGAGGACAAACACTTCGCCGTGTTGAAACGGGTTCATCGTCCCGGGGTCGACATTGATGTACGGATCAAATTTTTGCAGTCCAACCGTCAGGCCACGTCGTTTCAGCAACAACCCAATCGATGCCGACGCGATGCCTTTTCCCAATGAGGATACCACCCCACCGGTTACAAAAATGTGTTTTGACTGGTGAGCCGCCACGTCGAGTGCCTCCCCTTTTATTGGCGCTTCCGTCTCAGATACCGTTCCAATAACCGGGCATCGGCCGGTGTGTCAACCCCGAACGTTTGTACGCGCGAAATGGTGACAACAATCGGCACATCATGCTCCAGTAAACGCAACTGCTCAAGCTGCTCCCGGCGTTCCAAGGGCGTTTTCGACCAGGAGGCAAACTGCGATAACGTTTGCCGTTCAAATGCATACGCTCCGATATGGAGCAATGCGGGCGACGAACGATTGGGACTGTATGGTATCGACGCCCGCGAAAAGTACAATGCGTGTTTCGATGACGAAAGCACAACTTTTACACGATTGGGATTTTTTGCCTCGACCGGATCCAGCCGACGTGCGAGCGTGGCAACATGGGTTTTGCGGTTGCGACGCAACGCGTCGACCAACTGATCGATCGGCCGCCCATCGGGGAGCCACTCATCGCCCTGCCAATTGACAATGATCTTCGAACTCAACCCGCGCGCAACATACGCAACACGGTCCGACCCGCTTTTCAACGTCCGCGGTGTGATGATCGCTTCGACACCGAGATTGTGAGCGAGCGCACCAATACGCCGATCGTCGGTGGCGACAATCCACCGGCCAACCGTCTTCGATTTCCTGCACCCGCGAACAACCCATTCCAACAGCGGCCGTCCGGCGATCTCCGCCAACGGTTTCCGGGGGAATCGTTTGGAGCCAATACGGGCCGGAATGATGCCGCAAACGGTGTGTGGGTTCATTGTGCGGTCACGGCCTGTGGAAAAGGTGTCGTCTCGATGCGCGTTGATGGAGGAACGAGTCAGTGATTATCCGATCACCTTGGGCACACGGAACAGATGACCCTTGGTGTCGGGGGCGGCACGGAGCACGACCGACGAGTCGAACCATTGTTCAATGTGATCGGGACGCAATGTCATTCGACTATCAGTGCGTACCGCCGGAACATCGTCATCACCAAGCTGCTCAACCGCTTCCTTCAATTGGTCCATGTACTCGGTGATGCGCGCCAGCTCGCGGCTGAACCGGTCCAGCTCAGCGTCGGTCAGACGCAGCCGCGCCAGCGTTGCCGTATGGATGACTTCATCGTGGGTGATACTCATGATCACATCCCGCCGGCGCGATCATAAACGCACAAGGGGGGATTGTCAACCAACTCCGTTGAGAATTGACGGATTCGGGCGGATGCCCCTTGTTCCAATCTCCCGGTTCCCGTTGATTGGCCCATTCATCTGAGGAGAGGACCGATGCTCGTATCGACAGACAAGATTCAACAAGCGCTGACCGATGATTCGCTCGATGGTTGGCTGCTGTATGACTTTCACGGCTCCAATTCGATTGCACGCGAGATTGTTGGCCCGCGCGGGATCGTCACCCGTCGCTGGTATGCCTGGATCCCCAAATCGGGGAATCCGGTGTTTATCCATCACCGCATGGAGGGCGACCAGTTTGCCCATCTCGACGGCGACAAACGTAACTACCTGAGTTGGAAAGAGCAGGATGATGTACTCAAGGAGACCGTTTCGGGCGCCCAGCGGATCGCGATGGAGTACTCCCCCGACAACGCGATCCCGTATGTGGCCAAAGTCGACGCCGGCCTGATTGAGAAGCTGCGTGGCTGGGACAAACAGATCATCTCGTCCGCCGACCTGATCGCCCGGTTCCTTGCCTGTTGGACCCCGGAACAGATCGCCGGCCATCACCGCGCCTACAAACACGTCGGTGA
>WJJR01000065.1 GCA_014729565.1 Candidatus Zixiibacteriota bacterium
ATCTGATTAAACGCGTATTCGCGGTTGCAATGAACCCAAAGGTGGAATGGCCGCTGATTGCCGAGCAGCCGACCACGACCGGCGACCTGTATTCGAAGGTCGTCGTCATTCTCGTGGCGATCGGGCCGGTGTGCACGGCCATCAATTCCGCCGTTTTCGGCCATAGCATACCGTTTACCGATGTTACGGTACGCCCGTCGATGGGCGCCATCATGGGATCAATGATCATCTCGTACGTGCTGACGCTCATCGGTGTGTTCGTGATGGCGTTTATCATCCAGAAACTGGCGCCGACATTCCAGTCGGTGCCGGACTTCACCCAGGCGCTGAAGCTGGTCACCTGGTCGTATGCTCCGGTGTGGGTAGCCGGGGTGCTCAACCTGGTCCCGTTCCTTGGCGCCCTGACCTTGATTGTGGGACTCTACGGCATCTACCTCGCCTATGTCGGACTGCCCTTCGTGATGAAGACACCGAAGGAAAAGGCGGTGCCATATCTGATCGTCGTGATTGTGGTCAGTATTATCGTGTGGATTGTGATCGGGACGATCTCGGCGGCGGTCGTCGGTGTGGGTGCATGGACGGCCAGCGGCGGCATGAGCGGCTGATTCAATCCGATCCAACCGACGTCAACATCTGAGTGCCGTCACGTGCCCTCGCGTGGCGGCCGTTCAGTGGCCGCTTCGTTCGAAGCCTTGTCACAGAAATGTCACGACAATTCGGCTACGCCCCTGATGGAGGAAGCCCCGGGCGCTCACGGGCACCCGGGGCTCTGCGCATCTGCGGGACAAGGAGGTGGAATTGTCCCGCGTCTTGCTCTCACCCGATTATAACAGAGGGTCCCAATCCTTGTTCCAGAATTCCGAACCAGAATCGTCGATTATGATCAAAACGTCCCGCCAAACGAACTTCAACGGCTGTCCCACGGCCAGGACTTTAGCCAGTTCTGAAATACCGGCCAGCCGGAAGTAGCCTTCAGAATAGGGCTTAACATGGATGGTGTCGGAGACTGGGGTTTTCCCGGACACCAGATCCCAATCAGTCCAGTAACCGTCTGTCTTGCTGAACTGCCGGCCACTGGCACTCCTGATGATCCCTTCGGCGTCTTCCCCTCCGGCTCGCTCGCGCATCGGCGGAAAATCCCGCAGGGCCGACACATTGGGAGCGCTTTTGGCCTCACTGGCCCGGATGGCCGGTTCGGCGCGCCCGCCGCGCATGTCATAGTGTTCCAGCCCGCCTGTCGCCCCGGCCTGGGAACGGAAGAGCTGCGACACGCGCACCTCCTCCGGCGCCGCGAGAAAAGCGGTGTACGGCGTCATGATGCCGTACTTCTTCGACAGGCGGACGACCTCGGTTTTCAACTCTTCGTTTTCACCATGCCGCCGCATCTCTTCCATCAGGTAACCAATCCGCCGACCGGCCCAGAGTTTGGGAATGAATTCGTAGCGTCCGCGTGTCGGCTCAAACTCCGGGTTGAAGGAGTGGTTGACCTGCGTGCCGGCACGGCTGCCGAGCAGCTTGGCCGAGACCGGTCCGCCCCCCTCGAACCGGCCCAGCACCATGATTTCAGTTCCGGCGAACACATCGGGCAGTTCGCCGGGGTACAGATCATAAATCCGAACGTCGCCATTGATTTCCAGACGGCAGTCGGAGAGCACCGGGCGGCTGATACGACGGAAGAAGTTCGACACCGTGACCTCGACGTCCTCACCGGGCTCGACATAAGAGGCCAGGCCCCGCCCTTCCTCTGCAAGATCGTTGAGCAGCCCGGCATTGAGGTCATGTCCGACCCCGAAGGTGAAGATGCGGGCGCTGCTGGTATTGTTCGACGATGCCCGGTCGCGAATCTCCGCCGGATCGGTGACGCCAACCGTCGGTTTCCCGTCGGTCAGGAACACCAGGTACTTCGGACGCTCATTCGTTTCGAACATGGCCATCGCATCGAGCATCGCCCCGTCGAGATTGGTACCGCCATCGGCATCGATACCACTGATGAAGTCTCGTGCCGCAGTGATGTTCTGGTCGGTACCCGGTAGCAATTCCCGCGCGTGACCGCTGATGCGATCATTGAACATCAACAATCCAAATCGGTCTGCGGCATTGAGCCGTCCCAGGCAGAACTGCAATGCAGCGCGTGCCTGTTCGATCTTCTCCCCTTGCATACTTCCGGAACGGTCAAAACAGAACACGACATCTTTCGGTAGCACATCGGCCGCCGGATCGTCCCCGGGAGAGATTATTCCCATGAAGAACTGGTTACCGTCATCGTCGACTGTCGTCAGAAACTGCGCGGAGAGATCACGGGTGTCGTAAGTGCACAACACATGCAAGTCGTCCTGCATCGGCCGCCAGTCGGGAGGCACGGTGATGGTCGCACGATACGTACCGTCGCGCTGCACGTCGATATCGTGTGTTGGTGATGTCACTGACTTGAGCGCTTGTTTGGTCTCAATGGTGATGTTGAGATCGACAGTACTGTTCTCCGACCACCGCTCAATCGCGAAAGGGAATGCGAAATCAGTCGTTCCGAAATCGGCGACCAACGGATGCGTGTAGTACAGCCGAATCGTGGCGTCGCTATTGGGATTGATCGGAAAGATGCGCGCGCGCACAAGCTGCCGGTCGACATACTCGAGCAGCGCCGGATCTTGTGTTCGCCGGACAATCGATTCGTAGGTGCGCCGCGCTTCGTCGACATCGAGCAATTCGGCATCGATTTCTTCGCCGTCGACTTCGAGGGAGAACTTGTCGACCGCCGCTTCGGGGGGCAGTGGAAAGAGATACGTTCCCTCGAGCACGAAGCGCGAGCTGTTGTGATAGGTGAAGGTAACCGTCACCTCGGCGGCGCGGTCGGTGAGGGTGGCGTCGACCACCTCACGCGACAACGTCAGCGCCGGGGAATTGTCGGGCTGGTCGGGCTTGGGTGTGACGATGATCAGCGCATGGGCGGTCGTCGCCGCCAGGGTGCAAATCACCGTGAACCCAAGCGTCCACCAGAACCCGCGGTGGGTGCGCTGAGGCTGCATAGCCCCTCCTTTGTCTCCGGTTCGCTCAGGAACCGTACTCCGGCGTGTTCATCTAGTTTACCCGGCGCCGGGGCAAGTATTCCGAATTTTTGAGTGCAGGGTGGGTGGTTCTCAACGGCGCTCGATAGAGCGGCGGTGAGGTCCACCCCACCAAAGGACAAAAAAACGGCCCGTACGTCGCACGGGCCGTTTGACTTCCAATGAGATAAGAACTACGACGCCGACTTGGTGTCGTCCTCTTCGTCGGGTTTTTCTTCCTCCGGAGTTGCTGGAGCTTCTTCAGAAGGACTCGGTGGTTCAGTGGACGGAGTGGACGGAGTGGACGGAGCGGACTCAGTCGACTCAGTGGGCAGTGCTTCGGCCTTGGGTTCTTCTTCGGCTTTGGCCTCTTCCTTGGCTTCAGCCTTGGCTTTTTCCTTTTCCTCCGCCTTGGCTTCTTCTCTTTCCTCGGCCTTGGCTTCAGCGGCATCGGCCAGCGCCTCGCCCATTTGTGTTGTCGTAGTTTCGTGTTGGGCGATGAACTCGTCCAGTTCGGCCTTGTCTTTGTCGCGGTAGAACGCATCGACCGACAACACAATGCGCCGATTTGATGGATCGAATTCAATCACGCGCATTTTCAGAGTCTCGCCGGTCTTGAACGCGTCTTCCGGCTTTTCCAGATCGGGTTTGCCGAGCTGGTTGACCGGAACGAACCCTTCGACTTCACCGTCCAATTCGACCACGACACCGCGGTCGAGCATCCGCACAATCGGTCCCTCTTTTTCGTTGCCGACACGGAACTGCTCGTGATAGTTCGGCCAGGGATCGTCGAACACCTGCTTGTGACCGAGCGAGATCTTGCGGTTTTCGGCGTCAACGTGCATCACGATGACAGGGATGACATCCCCCTTCTTCATGATTTCCGACGGATGCTGCACACGGCGTGTCCAGCTCATGTCGGAAATGTGCACGAGCCCGTCGATGCCCTCTTCGAGTTCGACAAACGCGCCGAACGCGGTCAGGTTGCGCACCTTGCCTTCATGACGCGTGCCCACCGGATAGCGCTGTTCGACTGTCGACCACGGATCGGGTTCGAGCTGCTTGATACCGAGCGAAATCTTCTGATGCTCGGCGTCGACATTGAGCACCATCGCTTCAATCGTATCGCCGACCTGCATCAATTTTGACGGATGCTTGATGTGTTGTGTCCATGACATCTCGGAGATGTGCACCAATCCCTCGACGCCCTTCTCCAGTTCGACGAAGGCGCCGTAATCAGTGATCGACACCACGCGTCCCGAGACGGTTGAGCCGACCGGGTACTTCTGCTCGACGTCTTCCCACGGGTATGGTGTGAGCTGTTTCAGGCCGAGTGAAATGCGTGTCGATTTCGGATCGTAGTCGAGGACTTTGACGTCGATCTCGTCGCCGACGTTGACCATTTCCGATGGGTGACGGATCCGTCCCCACGACATGTCGGTGATGTGCAACAGGCCGTCGACACCGCCGAGATCGATAAACACGCCGAAATCGGTGATGTTCTTGACAATGCCGGTGCGCACCTGATCGACGGCAATCTCCTGCAGGAGATCGGCACGCATCGATTCGCGCTCTTCTTCGAGCACGGCGCGGCGCGACACGACGATGTTGCGGCGTGATTTGTTCAGTTTGATGATCTTCATCGGGTACACTTCACCGATGAGGCTTTCGAAGTCGGGCACCTGGCGCAACGCAACTTGCGATCCGGGCAGGAAGGCCTCGACGCCGAACAGATCGACCACCAGGCCGCCCTTGATGCGGCGCATGAGCCGTCCGTCGACGGTCGCGCCCTGCTCGTAGGCTTCGCGGATACGATCCCAGACGCGCATGAAGTCGGCCTTCTGTTTCGACAGAATGAGCTGGCCGTTCTGGTCTTCCATCGCGTCGAGGAAGACTTCGACATCGTCGCCGACGGAGATGTTCAACGGTTCGCTGAACTCGGAGATCGGGATGACGCCTTCGGATTTGAAGCCGACGTCGACAATCACCTCGTCGCGGCCGACCCCCATCACCTTACCTTTGACGACTTCGCCCTCGCGGATGTCGCCGATCGTCTCGTCGTACATCCCGAGCATTTCCTCGTACTCGGACGATGAGTATTCTTCGTCGTCGAGATCGGGGGCAAAGATTTCGTCGGTGACCGGTGCCGGTGCTTCGGTGGTGAGTGCATCCGGGCGCTCAGCGCGCTTCGTCGCCTTGGTCTTACGCGTTTCGGCAGTCTGCTTCAGACCCTCGGTTTTCACCTCGCCGGTTTTTTTGCGCTTGGCCTTGGTCGTTTCGGTGCTTTTGGCCGCGGATTTCTTGGTCTTGCTGCCGCCTCTTTTGGTGGCGGGTTTCTTGGTTGTTGCCACTGGGTGATACCTCCAAACAAATAGAATTCACGCCCTCCGGGCGTGTGTTGTCCGAAAACGGACAAGACTGGTAGTATCGGTACGTGTTGGACGAAGTGCAAGTAGTGGTTTTGGATTCGGGCGAGCTGGTACGCGGAGGGACTACGTTCGCGAACGACAGGCGTCCATCGAAGAGAAATCTCAAGGCATTGATTTACAGAAACTTACGACGTCTTTATGTC
>WJJR01000066.1 GCA_014729565.1 Candidatus Zixiibacteriota bacterium
CACCGATGCCCAGCCCGGCCATGAACGACGCGATGGCCACCCCCGCGCCGACGGTCGTGCTGCCGAACGTCAACGTCAGCATATGCACCCACACGACCTGGTACAGCAGCGCCGCAATTCCCGAGATCAGGGCGAACGAATACAACAACGCCGAATGAGTCCCGGCCCATTCGGACGTCGTCGGCTGCAAGGTAGTGGTACTATCGGAATCCGGAGTTGTCAAAGCGCGTTGTCGGTGGCAGTCTGCGAATTCTGGACTCCGGTGATCGTTTTGTGGTCATGGCGGGGAGCTTCTGTACTGCTTTGTGAGAATCTGCGATACAAGCCCGGATGCGCCGATTCACACTCTTCCAACTACGTTCACCGATGATGTCAAGTTCCCCTCGAATTGGCACGATCGGGGATTTTGTCAATGCCGCATCGGACGGAGGAAGAGCGCGCCCTCCATCTCTACCAATACCCGACAGGCGTTATTCCCGTCGGTTGGTCACTATTCAGGGCAGACTGATTGTTACGTCAGGGTTTGGTGCGTGTCACAAATCCGCCGGGAGGAACAGCCGTTCTTGTGTGGAACAATCGGAGCCCCCGAGCCTACTCGGAAGTAATCATCGGCCCAGGGGTCATTAATCGACGATATCCTTCATTGGCCCGCTGCATGAAGCCGCGTGCCAGTGAGTCTGCCGGATTCACCCGCAGGGCATGCTCGCAATAGGTGATCATTGGGTCCGCGGTTTGCACCCTCATGGCTTCCACCAAACCGGCTCTCAGCAGGGCGGTCGATTGGATGAACGGCGCGAGGTCAGGGCTCGCTGCCTGCGCCACCTCGCGGAGCTGATCCTGGCCGGCGGTCACAATGAGAGAGACATTGTGGTTGATGTAATCGCGCCCTTCCTCTCGCTTCCATTTCTTGTACGGCATGAATTCGAGATGGGGATGATCCCACGTGTTTAATCGTCCCTCTCCCAGAACCTCGAGCATGTCGGTACCAACCGACGCCCGGCACGCCAGAAGCTGCTCGCGGAAATAGAAGTGGTAGGGGCCCGTTTGCTCCATGGCCCAGCCCGGTAACGGAGGAGCATCCCGGTCCTGAGCCGCCGCCTCCCAGACGGGGCGATGACCACCGGCGAGGAGAAGCGTGCTCGGCGGGAAGAGGTAGCTGGCGGTGTGTGGAAACGTTTCACAAAACGTGCGCAGCAGAATATCGAACGCTTCGTTGGGCATTCCGATTTGAATCCACTCGACAAACACGCCGTCTTCGCTGAGCCGGTCCAGCAGGAGGTCATAAAACTCTTTGGCCAAAATGGTCGAGTTTCCGGGAAATTGGGGATTCTGTTTCCCGTCGGAGATGATCAAATCGTACCGGCGATCAGTGCGGCGAAGATAGTGAACGGCATCGTCGGTGTAGATTGTTGTGCGTGGATCATCGAGGACCCACGACGCATCGAAATGCCGCGCACCCGCAACGACGGAACTGGAAATCTCGACACAATCCAGCGCCTCGATACTGTTGTATCGACCCAGCGTCGCCAACGTTGTCCCCGAACCGAGACCGATGTTTAACGACGTCCGGGCCGTGGGCATCAAAGCCATCGGCAAATGCGCCAGCATCATCTGCTTGTAGCTGCCCTCGTCACCCCATCCGGCACTGGTGCCGATCATGAATCCGTCGATCGTCATCGCACGTTCTCCGGTGGGATCATGTTCAATGACTTTGGTGGTGACGTGAGGGCCTTCCTGCCAGAAGATGAGCGAGTGAAAGGGGACACCTTCGCGTTCACCGTAGAATGGCAACTGCTTGGGGATGACAACAATCAACCCAAGGGCGACGGCGGTCGCGATACCGGGGATGATCAGCTTGGATTGTGATCGGTAACGCTGCGTTGCCACAACTGCCAGGCCGGCCGCCAGGGAGACCAAACCAGTCAGTTTGGCACTGCCGACAATACCGAGTACCGGAACGGCAACAAGTGCACCTCCGAGCATACCGGCAATACTGCCGACGGTCGAAAACAGGTAGGCGCTGCCAATTTGACGGCCCAGCACCGTAATGCGGTCGACCATGAGCGAGCTGGCGAGGGGAAAAATCATGCCCATGACGACGGTGCACGGCAGCAGGAAACACGTGACCACCGATCCGGTCAACAACAGGCGCTGCACCCACGGTCGAAATGAAACCTCAACCGAATAGATGCTGAACTGCTTTGCCATCGACAGGTCGCCCAGGAATTGCGTCAGCAGCCACATCGTGAAGACAACAAGCAGTCCCGAGAATATCAGTGACAGTGTCAACAACGATTCGGTCTTGTAGCGCAATGCGGTGATCCGGTGCAGAATACCACCGAGGCCGAGCCCCACGAGGAACACCGCGAGGACCAGAGACATGGCATACGTGCTGTTGCCAACGATATGTTTTGCCGCACGCATCCAGGTGATTTCGAACGACATCGTGGCGTAGCCCGACGCCATTAGCGCGAGGGCAATGACGATGGCCGGCACGACTCCGCGTTGCACCTGTTCACGCGTGCTTGATTCCGGTGTTTGGGCCATGTCGCGTTGCGGTTGGCGTGCGAGCCGGATGGCTGCAATTCCGATGACGGCGTTGACGGCGGCAGCAAAGACAATCGTCGACTGATTGCCAATCCGTTCGATGAGCACCAGCCCGGCCAGCAGCGTACCGAACGCCGCGCCAATCGTGTTGATGCCATAGAGAAGACCCAGGTGCCGTCCCACCGACCGGAGGCTGCGAATCAGTACCGTGCAAATCGCGGGAAATGTCGCGCCGATTAAAAATGACGGGATCAACAGCACGACAAACGACGCGACCACACGAACAGTGGTGATCTGCCACGAACTCCCGATGGTGCGCGCCAAATCGGCGTAGGCGCCGGGCAGGATCTGGGTCAGAAGTGTCACGGCAATGGCCGTGACGGCAATGCCCACTTCAATAATCCCGTACAACTTCAGATCGTTGTCCACCCGACGCTTGAGGAACGCATATCCCCGCGCTCCCAGTCCCAATCCGGCCATGAACGAGGCGATGACCACGCCGGCGCTCTCGGTGGTGCTCCCGAAGGTCAGGGTCAGAGAATGCACCCAAACAACCTGGTACAAGAGTGCGGCCGCACCAGACGCGAACGCGAACACGTAGAGAAGCGTAATCAGCCCGCTCGGACGACTGTTGGCACGGGACGATGGCTTTGCGGGAGTCACGAGTAACGTAATCGATGGTTGGGCAATGGTGACTGGTACAGTTCGACTTCTCTGCGCTAGTCCGTGTTGGTGTGGTTGTCGACGGAAATTAGGACATTCTGCATTCGGAATTCAATACAATTGTAGCAGTAGGGTGTCCCACAATAGTAGGGAGAGTTGAAAAGCCTCTCGACGTGAGTAGGGGCGTATTGCATACGCCCTTCACACTCCACGCC
>WJJR01000067.1 GCA_014729565.1 Candidatus Zixiibacteriota bacterium
GTGATGCGGCACATGGGCGTGACATGGCCGATGTCAATTATACGCCCGGAGTCCGATAAGGTTACGTCTCACCGGACATTTTGCCATTCGCCGTCCCTTATTCGGCCATCCGGTTGGCGGTCACGTCGATGGCAATGCCGCCGCGCACGTTGAAGTGGCCGGTGACTTCCATCCAGCGGGGCTTCAAAAACTCAAAGAGCGCGTCGAGCAACTCATTGACGACATTCTCATGGAAGATCCCAACTTCGCGATACGTCCACAGATACAGCTTCAATGACTTGCTCTCCAGGATGAGCTTGTCGGGAATGTAGGCGATCTCGAGCGTGCCGAAATCGGGCTGTCCGGTGATGGGGCAGAGGCAGGTGAACTCCTCGCAGCGAAGCGTGATGATCGTCTCACGCTCGGGATACTCGTTGGGGAAGGCCTCGAGTTTGCGTTGGGGTTTCGATGACCCGCTGCCCAGTTGCGTCAAAGTCGATTTCGAGGCGCTCGGTTTTCGTTTCGGCATTTACTCATCCTCACCGCGATAAACACATCCCATCATGCACGTTTCACGAACACCCACTTCCTGGATACTCACATTCTCAGACTGCAATCGCCGCCACACCCACCGAGCGAGCATTTCGGCCGTGGGGTTCGACAACCCATCAATATCATTCAATGAGGTGTGATCCAAAAGGCTATATATCGATCCCGCTGCAGCAATTGTCCGTTCTGTGTCTGCGGTTAGAATGTCCAGCATGTAGCTATGGCCGTGCATGCGGCGGCACTTGTGTGTAGGCGGAAGGTGGGGAAGGTAATGCGCCGCTTCCAGACCGAAGTGAACCGTGATCAACTCGCCCCGGTCCTCTTGCTTCGGTGCATAACGTCGATCACCGACAATGGAGATCTCGCACCGCTTAAATCCCGGCTGAACCGGCGCCAACCGCGACTCCAGCCAATGGCGAACATCGGCCAGTGATGAATCGTTTATGCCGTCAATGTCATTTAACAGCCGATGATCCAACTGATCGATTATGGGTTTGCAGTTGGATTTTACATCGGCGAAGTCGATGAGCCAGCCCAAGTGCTGATCCAACTCTCCGGACACCCAGACGGTTGCCTCATAGGTATGCCCATGCAATCGTCCGGTTCGCTCGGTCGCCTGTGCCGAGCGGTTCTCGTGGGCGGCATCAAAACTAAATGTCCGGAAAAGGGAAACGTTCATGAGAGTGTCTATTGCTCGGCATACTCGGTGGGATCAGCAATGCCCGCCTCTTCAAAGGCGCGCTTACGCAGAATGCACGCATCACATTCTCCGCAGGCAACCAATCCCTCAACCGGCTGGTAACAACTGCTGGTGAGCGCCATGGGAACCTCGAGGTCGGCTCCCTGGCGGACAATTTCGGTTTTGGACATGTCCAACAGCGGTGCATGAATGCGAAACCGCGTGGATTCCTCAACACCGATACGTGTGGCCAGATTGGCCATCTTTTCAAATGCACGGAAGTACTCGGGCCGGCAGTCAGGATATCCCGAGTAGTCGAGAGTGTGGGCGCCAATGAACACGTCTCCTGTGTTTAGCACCTCGGCCCAGGCCATCGCCACCGACAGCATGATCGTGTTTCGCGCCGGCACATACGTCACCGGAATATCGGATCCCATCGCATCGGTACTTCGTCCGGTTGGCACATCCTCATCGGCCGTCAACGCCGATCCGCCCCAGAGGGTCAGGTCGACGGGCAGAACGATATGCCTGGCCACTTGCATGGTCTGTGCCACGAGGCGCGCGGCTTCGATTTCGTGACGGTTCCGTTGGCCATAGTCAACGGTCAATGCATACGGCGTGAAACCGTCGGCCCGGCAAATCGCCAGCGCAACCGCGGAGTCGAGTCCGCCACTCAATAAAACGACTGCATTACGATCAGCCATTAGACACCCCGCGCGCTCGGGTCCCACACATACTTGTGCATTTGCAACTGGAACCGCACCGGCAACCGGTCGGCCAGGATCCATTCCACAACGGTCTTCGGTGCCATGTGTCCGTGAATGGTCGAGACCAGTACCGGACAGCGATTGGTCAACAGATGTGTTTCGATTACGTCACGCATCCAATCGTAATCGGCACGGTCGCCGATCACGAACTTCACTTCATCGGTTGCTGTCAACTGCGCGATGTTGTCCCAGTTGTTTCGTTCGCACTCTCCCGACGATGGACACTTGAGATCCATAATCCGAATCACGCCCTCCGGCAGGACATCAATCGGACGCTCACCCGATGTCTCGACAAGTACGGTCAATCCGGCGTCGCGAAGCTGTTGCGCCAATGGCACACACGCCTTCTGCAGCAACGGTTCACCGCCGGTAATCTCGACCAAAGGGATATTGTGTGCCCGCACGTCGTCAACAACACTTTCGACCGTGCGCCGCTCCCCGTCATAAAACGCAAATTCCGAATCACAGTACGTGCAGCGCAAGTTGCATCCGGTCAGCCGTACAAACACACACGGCAAACCCGCATACGACGATTCCCCCTGTACGCTGGCGTAAATCTCGTTGATGACGAGTTCGGTCGCTTGGGTTGCCATACGAGGGATGATACGATCTCAGCGCGGCGAGCGCTAAGATTGCGGAGCATTTACGGGAGTGGCGAGGTGGCGTGGAGCAGGCGTCCCAGGGCGCCCGACAGGATTTCCCGGGCGGCCGCCATCTTGTCCAGGTCGACCGAGACCTCCTCACCGGCCTCGCGCAGAGCCATAACCACTTGTTCGGTAGGCACATTGCCCAGGGAGCTGGGGGCGTATGGGCAGCCGCCAACCCCACCGACACTGGCGTCGAACGCACGAATTCCCAGTTCGTACGATCGCAGGACATTCTCGACCGCATGACCATACGTATTGTGAAAATGCATCGCCAACCGTTCGGCCGGGACGATGGGAAGGATCTGTTCCAGCAGCGCGTCGACCTCCTCGGGGACCGCTTTGCCGATCGTATCGCCGATCGAAATATCATCGACACCCAAATCGACCAGATTCTGCACGACGTCGACCACCGCCTCCGGTTCAATCTTCCCGGAGTAGGGACACCAAAACGACGTCGACACATACCCCCGAATCGGCAGGTTGGCCTCCTTGGCGCGTCGGATCACTGGTACAAAGCGGACCAAAGACCGGGCAACGGAAGCATTGATATTCTTGCGATTGAATTTTTCACTCGCAGCTGTGAAGACGGCAATCTTATCGACATTCGCAGCCAGTGCACGGTCCAGACCTTTTTCATTGGGGACCAGTGCCGAGTACGTGACATTTGGCCGTCGCTGAATCTGCGCAAGGACGTCGTTGGCATCGGCTAACTGGGGCACCCACTTCGGCGATACGAAGGCGCTCGCCTCGATCTCGTCGACACCCGATTCCGAGAGCGCATTGATAAACTGGACTTTGTCTGCGGTCGGAACGGTGATTGCCTCGTTCTGCAACCCGTCACGCGGACCGACTTCGATTAGTCGGATCATTTGTCTAATGTTACGAGAGTTTTGCCCAGATCGACAAGATCGCCTTCGCTGCAATGTATGGCCGACACCGTGCCGTCGTGTGGGGCCGTGAGACGGTATTCCATCTTCATCGCCTCGAGCACTACTAAAATCGCCTTGGCCGCGACTTGGTCGCCGGGCTGAGCGCGCAATTGGATGACCCGACCGGTCATCGGGGCGCGGATTTCATCCTGGGTCATACTGGCCGCAGCGTCCTGGGATTCGCGCTCGAAAAACCTCGTGCGTCCCGGCCAGCCGACCCAGACCCCGTTCTGCGTACGCACCACTGCCAGGCGATGCGTCACACCATCATGTTCAACCGTTACCCAGCTCATTCGCTCATCCGAAAAGCGCCCATCCGATACCAGGGCGAATAACGATCCGACGGGCCCCCGCCGGTATCATGCGTTTCTACGCGGCGCGCCAGCGCTTGTTGAGCCGCCGCGACCACTTCCTCCGGCGGCTCGGGAGCGGGCCACTCCTGCGCCTCGACCGTTGTGGTGAATGTCTCGCCCGACTTGAAGAAATCGCTCTCCAACAGATCGACCAAGAACGACTGATTGCTTGTGAGACCCAAAAGCACCGTATCCATCAGCGCCCCGAGCAACCGTTTGCGTGCCTGTTCGCGATCCGCTCCCCAGGCGATGATTTTGGCCAGCAGTGAATCATAATGGGGCTGAATGACCGATCCGTCATGGATTCCCGTATCGATCCTCACGAACGGTTTATTCGGCCACTCCAGCATCAGCACCGGACCGGTAGCCGGCAGAAACCCATTGTACGGATCTTCGGCATTGAGACGGGCTTCCATTGCGTGGCCACGCGGGGTCGGTGGAGTCGGCAGCGCGCCACCGTGGGCCACTTCCACCTGCGCGCGCACCAAATCCGAACCGAAGCGTTCTTCGGTGACGGGATGTTCGACTTGCAGGCGCGAATTCACTTCGAGGAAATAGAAACTGCCATCCGGGCCAACCAGGAATTCGACCGTTCCAGCATTCTGATACCCGACGGTACTCGCCAGTTTGGTCGCCGAATCCAGCAGCCCCTGACGTGTCTTTTCGTTAATACCCGGCGATGGAGATTCTTCGATAATCTTCTGATACCGTCGCTGGAGACTGCATTCGCGTTCCCCGAACGCCACCGCACCTTTCCCGTCGCCGATGATCTGCACTTCCACATGGCGGGCCGGGAAGATGTACTTCTCGACCAGCATGCGGTCATCCGCAAATGCCGCCGTGGCCTCGCGCCGCGCACCCGAAAATGCTTCTTCAACTTCGTCCGCCGAATCAACGCGGCGCATGCCTTTGCCGCCGCCACCA
>WJJR01000068.1 GCA_014729565.1 Candidatus Zixiibacteriota bacterium
CCACACGGCGGCCCGGCTGTCGACTTAATGCCTTGATTTGCAAATACTTAGACAACGGCTGCGTGTGGTAAGCAGCGCATGAGGTGGCAGCCGCCGACCCAAGTTTCCTATCACACTAGGTGTCGGCAGGACCGAACGCAGACCTAAGTTACTACGTGGTCATAACCCAAACACCCGAACCGCATTCTCCCGCAAGACGCGACGCAACACATACTCATCATGCCCCTGCTTTACGAATGCTGTGAGATTCCCGTCCATCGACGGTACCCCCGGGCCGGGCCAGTCGGTCCCCCACATCAGCTTGCCGGCGAAGCGCTCGATGTCGGGGAAGTATTCGGGGATGCGATGCGGTGGTATGCCGGAGAGATCCAGATACACGTTCGGATGCCGCCGCGCGAGGAACCTGGCGGTCGGAACCCACAACGGACGTCCCGAATGTGCGAGGATAATCTTCAAGTCGGGGAAATCGCACGCGACATCATCAAGGTGTATCGGATCACCATACTTAATGCGCGCGCCTTTAAAAATCGTCGTGCCCGTATGAAAGACAACCGGCACGCCGCGCGTTTGGCAGGCGTCGTACAACTTCGGCAGAATCGTGTTGCCATCGAGGTACGCATTCGGCGCCACACCCTGATGCGGCGGATGCACTTTCACCGCACGCATACCCCACTCATCGAGGATCTGCGTAATCTCACCATCCGGATCGGTCGATCCGACCGGGTCGATTGACCCGTGTGCAAACAAGCGGTCCCGATGGTTCTTCACGTACTCATAGGCAAACCGATTGCACTCGAACGTAAATCCCATCAACTGCGGCGCCACGTAGTTAATGACCCCGACCGTGTCGATCCCCGCATCATCCATGGTGCGCAACAGCACACCGGGATCGTTCATCACATTGTCGAGTGTGTCCCAGTTCTCCCGCCCACGCTTCATCAGCGCCAGGATGTGCGGATGCATCATGTGCCACGGCTGCACGTGCACATGAATATCAATCACACCAATGTCCGATACGTTTGTCATCGCGATTCCGCCGAGGAGTCATCATTCGAAGAGTCGACTGTCCCCAGCGCATGCCGTTTGGCCACATAGGCGATGCCCGCGGCGACATACAGCATCACTGCCGGCCACACGAAATACCCGGCATAGGGCTGCCAGTCAAATGTGTACAAGAGAATCGTCACACCCCAGAGCAGAGCGGCATACCGTCCGATGTCCAGCGACGTCGGCACCGGCAGATTTCGTTTCATTGCGTACCAACCCGCCACAACCAACGTCAGGTCTCGTCCGATAGTGAGCACCAGCGCCATTACCGGCATGTCACGGTGAATAACACAGAAGATCGCCGCAGCCCCCGCGGCAATCTTGTCTCCCACCGGATCGAGCAGCTTTCCCCATTCGGAACTCATGCCAAATCGTCGCGCAAGCAGACCGTCGGCAATGTCGGAGAGAATCGCATACCCGACGAGGCCTCCCCCCCACCACCACAGAGCCCGGTCCGGCGATGACATCAAGACCCACCACACCGGAATCAATGCCAGGCGAGACAGCGAGAGGATATTCGGGATTGTCCAGAATCGTCCCTGAACCGACAGCACCATGCGGCGAATATCCATACCGCCCACGACGCCGTCAAGAACAGCCTGTGACCGACGTGCTACTTGAACGTGAAGCTCAACGTGTCGGTGCGGGCGACGCGTTGCTCTGAGACGGCCGCTGTGGCCATCTCCCCGTTGACCTCGTACAGCCAATCGCCACCGTCGCCGGCCCGCCGCGGTCCGATCTGGATCACCAGATCGCCGAAGGAGAATTGCCGTGTGGCCATGTTCAAGCCGCGCGCATTCGTGTACATTTGCAGCCACTCGAGCGCCAGCACTGAGTCGACCTTGGGGGCCGGGAAGGTATCCGAGGAGTCGGGAGCGTAGTTGACAATCAACACACCCGGCGGACGATCCGCGGCAACCGGCTGATCGCCGGTGCGTTCCTGTTCAGCCCCGCCGCCACATGAAATCAATAGACAACACGACGTGAGCAACATTGGCCAGAATCGTATAGTGTTCACTCGCCGCACCCCCAGTACACGTTGGTCGCATTGAAGAACGTGGTAATGATTTGCAGATTCAGGTCGACTGCATCGAAAAAACAATCGTGGTTCAGGTCGGCGGCGTTTGGACGGGGACCGGCCGGTCCGTTAAAGAACAACAAAGCGATCATCAGATTCAGATCAACTGCGTCGATCACACCATCGTCATCCAAATCACCGGGCCGACGGTTGCTGATGTGCACGCCCGGCTGCGGCCCGTCACCGAGCTGATAGGTCTCCGCAATGTGCCCATCCCAATCAAGTCCGATCACCGAGTCCGCACTGAAGCAGTATGCAAACACACCACCCTCCAGACGTGGCGACACCCCGATAACGCCCTGGGCCGCCTTCCACGGATTCGCCTCGCCATTCAAGACGGTTCGCGACACAGCGTCGTAGCGGTAGACAAATCCTGAATCGACCCATCCGCCGGCGGCCACATACCCGATGCCGTCGGGTGCGAGCACCACATCACCGGGCGAACCACCCAACGCCAACGAATCCACGACGGCGAGTGAGCCAGGATCAATGATGTAGACGATTCCGAACTGATCGAAGTAATTACCCGTGCACAACACATGAATGGTGCCGTCAGTCGCTTCGGCGATCACCTGCGGGTTGGTGCCGACGTTAAGCGTCGTGATGGGAGCGCCCGTGAGGGCGTTGAACACACTGACAGTGCCCTGCCCGTACAGGAATGTATCATAATCAAAACCGGTATTCGCCACCCACAGTTGTGAGCCCTGTACACAGAAGCCCTGTGGACTCGTACCGACATCGGCACGCTGCAGCGTATCACCCGATATAAAGTTCACGAACATGATATCGTTGGCGAGTGTGAGCGAGACGACACACATCGTATCGTCGATCACGGCGACATCATACGGATTGTGACCTTCGGGAAAATCAATCGTCCGCAGCACCTGATAGGTCTCCGAATCGAGCACCCACAGGTCGTCAGACACCGAATTCGTCAGCAACAGCGCACCCGTCGCGATCTCCATTTCATTCGGAGACAAACCAAGTGTCTGCACGGTGACAACCGTACTGTCCCCGGCGCGGTCGACCAGCGATAACGTTTCCGCCAAACCATTGACAACCAGCATGCGGTCATCGTCGTTTCCCCATGCATCAGGTCCAACAATCATTGATAGCAGCGCGAGAACAGAAAACACGGTGAGTGTACGCATGGTGAGTCTCCTCGTGGTTAGAACGCAATGGACGTCGTGACCGACCATTGGCGTCCGGGCGCGGGGTAGCGTTCCAGCAATTCGTAGTACTCGTTGGCGAGATTGTCGAATTCGAGTGCAATGGAAATCGTTGGACTCTGCTTCCGTGCCGTATACCGGAGTCTCGCATCGAACACACGGTACGGCGCCAGCGATTTCTCGGGCGTGTTCTGCCGGCGAATGTAGCGCAGCGACACCCAGCGTCCCGACGTGCGCAATCGCCAGCGATCGTACCGCAGCGACAGCGACGCATCGTGTGTGTGGCGCGGCGTCAGGATGAGTGTTTGACTGTCGTAATTGACATCACCGGAATGGTCGTAGGCCCCGTTGTAGACATGCGCGTAGTCGAGCACGATTGCATCGTTAAACAATCGCACCCCAATGTGATCTTCGCGCCCGATGACCTGAGAACGATCGATGTTGAGCGGTTTGTACTGGCCGGTGACGGTCGAACGCTGCCAGACGATGATGTTTTGGACGTCGCGCTCGAAGTATCGCGTGTCGATGTTGAGCCAGTCGTGGCGATAACCGAAGCCGACCTCCCACTCGTCGGCACGCTCCGGCTTCAAGTCGGGATTGCCGACAGCGTACGCATCGGCTTTCCAAAACAGCGATGTCAACAACGGACGGCGGAACGACTCTCCCCATCCGGCGCGCACATGCACACCGAACGGCATCGACCAACCCATATCGACGCGCGGCACGTACGACGGTGACGACACATCATCGCCATCAATCGTGCCGGCAATCGTGCCCGATAGCACATGTGACCCGATGGGGACAGTCCGGTCGAGACGCGAGCGGAGCGAGAACTCCGTGCGATCGTGAACACCGAACGAGAGATGCGGCCTGAGGTTGTCGGTGCCTGCCAAACGGCGTTCGCGTCCTTCGATCTCGACACGAGCATCGAATCCGATCAAACGATGTGCAACGTATGTGCGACCACCAATGAAGCGCTCGCGCAATTCCGAATCGGCACGCATGCGCACCGGCGACACGAAGTGCTCGGTCGACTCTTCATACCAAACTCCGGCGCCAATGTCGCTGCGATGATAGGCGCCCCGATCCCACGTCCCCTGAATGCGCAGATGCGACGACTCATTGGTGGCATTTGGTGTCGTCTGCTCCAGTGCCCCAGGCAAACCGATTTCGGATCCGTAGTAGAATCCCGACAGACGAAGCGAAGACGATGATTGCGGGGTCACGGCCAAAAACGCACGCCACTTGTCTTCTCCCGTTCCGTTTCGTTCAGTGTTGGACTCGCCCGATGGATAGTCAAAGTGACCGCCTCGCTCAGTGTGCTCCAGTGCGATATTGGCCGTGACGGGATCGAGCCGGACAGCGCCGGAGAGTGCAGCATTGTAATGATCATGCTGTCCGGCGCGGAGAGTTGCTTCACCGCCGCTGGACATCGCTGCGCCGGTGCGTATGTCCACCACACCGCCAATTGCCGCATCGCCCGCAGTGCTCGATTGCGCTCCCGGCGTGACCGCGATTTCCGCTACCGCCGACAGCGGTATCGCATCAAGATCAACCGCCCCGTCTGTTCCCCCGGCCAGCGGCAGACCGTCGAACAACACCGCCACACGGTGCGGCCGTTCACCGCCTACCGACACCCGCGTCCCGCCCGGCGATTCGGCGGTGCCGTACACATTAACACCGGGAATGGCGGCCAGTGCTTCGCCCACCGTGCGATGACCGGCGTTGACGATCTCGTCACGCGTATACCGGCGGATTGTCACTTCATCGAGCGTCATCCGTTTGCGATGCTCGATCGTTTGATCGGGCATTCGCACTGGTAACCGCGTGAGGGCGATATTCAGACGTCGTGTGAACCCTTCAACAATGTCGACGGTCAGCGGACCACAGTCCCGATACCCAACACGGGTTACGCGCAGGTGCACCGGTCCCACCGGCACCGATCGTAACGCAAACGATCCATTGGTTTCGGTCTCAGCCGATTCGGTCGACCCCACAATCCGCACCACCGCATCGGCAATCGGCAAACCGGTCACCGAATCGGTCACCACACCGGTAATGGATGTATTCGATTGGGCGAGGGCCTGAGTCGAAGCTCCCAATAGAGCCACGACGGCCGCCACCACTGAGAGGCCTGTACTGCAATAACGATACATCGTCACACTCCCCCGGATCGGGATTCACGCGGACGATGCAATCGTGGGAACGAATGGATGGCCGTGCGCCGGAGACAAAAAATCCCGGCGTCACGGTGGCCGGGTGGGCATCACACGCGGGACAAAAGTTGCCAAACCGCGCGACTGCTGTTGTCCCCCGATCCTTCCCGCGAAGGCATCGAAGGGCGTCTGATCGGGCAAACCGAGACAGACGTCCCGTATGTCGGGGCATCCGGCCCGGTTTCTGACTTCGCGGTTTCAACCTCGGGCGACGCCTTCCAAGGAGCGTCTGGCTCCCCGTGACGTTGCGGAAGGCATGCAACCTTCCACCTGTCGCCCTCGTAGCCGCATACAGCAGCGGGGCTGTGACGGATTCTCACCGCCTTCCCGGTCGGCTCGCTGACCGCCGGATGCTATCCAACGTTTAGTGCAACGGAACCGGTCTGTCAACGTGAATTTCGCCTGACGCCAACTGCATTTGTCGACTTTTCTTCCCCGTCAAGGCCGGGATCACCGGCCAAATGCGAAATTCCGTTGCCGAAACGTGTCTAAAAATGTACTTTCTATGACCCATGATTTCGCTGAGCCAACGACGAACGACGACTAAGCCGGCAACGAAGAAGAAAAAACGCGCCGCGCCGCCGCCCAAACCGGGGCTGATTGTATTCACCGACCTCGACGGCACGCTGCTCGATTTTCATTCCTACTCGTTCAAGCCGGCCACCGCCGCGTTGCGTGAACTGAAGCGGCTGAGCATTCCCCTGGTGCTGGTCTCCTCGAAGACCCGCGCCGAGATGGAAGTGATCGCCAAGGCGATCGGCCACGACGGTCCGATCATCTCCGAAAACGGCGGCGCCATTTTCTGGCCGAAAGCGATGTCCCGCACCCGTCCCAAGGGCGCCAAGGCGAATAACGGCTACTGGGTCCGGGAGCTGGGCAAACCGTACGACGCGGTCCGCAAGCGGCTGGTTGAATTCCGCGACCAAAACGGCGTGGGCTGTGAGGGATTTGGCGACTGGACGCCCGAGCAAATCACCCGTCTCGCCGGCATCCCGATCAACAACGCCCCGCTGGCCAAGAAGCGCGAGTATGACGAGCCGTTTATCTTCAAGCCGAACCTCTCCGAAAGCGAAGAGGAACAGCAGGTTAAGAAGCTCTCCGGCGGCGGCTTTACGGTGACACGCGGTGGACGGTTCCTGCACCTCACCGGCCCGTCCGACAAGGGTAAGGCGGTCCGCGAACTGATCGCCTGGTATGCCAAGAAGGCCCCGGTCAAACCGCGCACGCTCGCGTTCGGCGACAGTCCCAACGATTGGCCGATGATGGCCGCCTGCGACATCGCCGTCGCCGTCAAGCGCCCCGATGGCAAATATCACGCCTCCCTGCGCGAGCACAAAGGCATCCGACTCGCCGGCGCCCCCGGCCCCGAAGGCTTCAACCGGATGGTGCTGCGCCTGCTCA
>WJJR01000069.1 GCA_014729565.1 Candidatus Zixiibacteriota bacterium
CCCGTATGTACCTCGCGTAGGTGAGGTTCTTAGCCGCACGGGTCCGGCTAAGAGCCGGACCTACGCGACAAACCTCTGGGTTCTTCAACAGGCCTTAGAACTGTGGGGCACCCGGATTGACCACTCACGCCGCCCGGCGGGTGCGCTATATCCCCGATGCCACCAGCGCTAATCCGCGCGGTCAGCCCTCAACCCTCCACCGGACCGTTGCCGTCGGCGCACCCGACGACCCACCTGATCGATGGAGTCCAGTGGCGGGCCACACCATGAACAGAAACAGATGGAACCGTCCCTCTACCGTCTGAGATAGTCGACATTGCCCGTTATCCAGGCAAAGTGCAGGGCGATCTCTGAACGGGGTGCAACGGAGATCACCGAGTCCGGCTGCGCCTGATGACCGAACAGCGAGACAAATTGCTCAAAAGCGGAGTAGTGTTCCCGCTCTCTGCTGAAGGAATGAACCAGCATGATCGCGTGTGCTGCGCGGAAGCGCTTGGCTTCGAGCAGGGCCGACGCCGTCCGGTGCAGCAACTGGTAGTGAACATCGTCGAGGGCCGAGATCGGCAGCGCGACCGTCTGCGCGAGAAACTCCAACCGGCGCATCTTATTGGGTGATGCATCGGCGCGCCACTCCCGCACCGGTTTGTCGAACGGTTCCCGCACCTTGCCCTCAACGGCGATCGACACCATCTCCTGTCCGGTCCGCGCCAGCACCCAGACATCATTCTGCGAGGGGCGAACTCCACCCGGCAGCGGCACCTGGTGCTCGGGGATTGCCAGTAGCAACTCAATGTCTCGAAACAGCGGCGCGGCCCGCAGGACCGAGTCGACCTCAGCCGGGAAACCGTCAGCCTCCGACCACGAATACGCCAGTGTCCGCGCCGAAAAACCCGTTTGCCAGTGCAGCTCGGGATCGGCGAGAAAGTCTTTCCATTGCTCAGCCTTGCGGCACGGCATGTAGATATGCGGCATGGTGTGCCTCCCCTTTTAGTATCGGCATGCCGCGAATGAGGAGTAAGCCAATTGGTGGTTGATACGTGTGATAGTCTACAGAGGGCGTCAGGTTTCCTTGATAGCTCTGCTTAAGTCCATGGCTACGGCTACTAGGCTCTGACGGCATGAACTCGGTGTGCCACTGGACCTTGGTCAGTGGCGCACCGGGCATTCACGAACAACATGTTTCGGTGTATTCGCAAATGCGATTCAGAACCGAGTCTTCCCAGAGTAGAATGGGCGTGTTGAAAAAGCTCTATCATCCTCGCGTAGGCCCGGCTCTTAGCCGGACCGGTGCGGCTAAGAGCCGCACCTACGCGATGTACACACGGGTTTTTCAACACACCCCAGAGCTGTGGGGTACCAAGTACCGATCTCGCTACTCATACCTTAACGCCTCAATCGGATCCAGCCGCGCCGCTTTCCGTGCCGGCCAGACCCCGAAGAAGACACCGACCGTGACGCTGAAGCCGACGGCCATCGCAATCGCTTCGATCGAGACCGCGGTTTGCCAGCCCTGGAAATACGACAGCGCGCGCGACGCACCGATGCCGGTGAGAATACCGACAAGGCCACCCATCAGCGACAGCGTGATCGCTTCACCCAGAAACTGCAGCAGCACACTGCGTCGCGACGCACCGATTGCCTTACGAATACCGATTTCGCGCGTCCGCTCGGTGACCGACACCAGCATGATGTTCATAATGCCGATACCGCCGACGATCAAACTGATGGCCGCGATGCCCGCGAGCAGATACCCCAGTGTTTCATTGGCTTCCGAACGCGCCTCAAGAAATTGCGACCGATCCAGAATGCGAAAATCGCTTTCGCGTCCCGGTGGAATCCGGTGCGAACTGCGCAGCACACTTTCGATCTCGAGCATGGCGACACCCATCGAGTCGGGCGACACCATCTGCACCGTGAGCGATCGTAAACGGTCGGCGTATTCACGTCCGAACAGCCGCTGCTTACTGGTATTGAACGGTACATACACCATCTCATCCGGATCGGGTCCCGGCTGCTCCCCTTTGCGTTCGAGCACCCCGATCACTTCGAGTCGCACACCGCTGACCGCAATCTCGCGGCCAATCAACTCCATGGCATCGTGTCCCAGCTCTTCCGGTACCTGGTATCCCAACACCGCCACCCGTTTGCGGCTGACATCGTCGCGTTCGCTGAACAACCGACCGTAGATTGTTTCGAGACGGTTGATGTCGAAGTAGGCGGCGGTGGTGCCCATCACAAAGACATTGGCATTGTCGGTCAGATACTTGATCTGCATCCGTCCGCTCAACATCGGCACCACTTCTTTCAGCGTGGTCGTGTGCGTTTTTAACGCGGTGACATCATCGAGTGTCAGTTTGGCTGTCGCGGTCCCGTGCACACCGCGCCAAAAACTTTGTCCGGGATAGATGGTGAGAATATCGGTGCCAAGTGCATCGAGTTGCGCCTGCACCGCATTCTTGGCGCCGGTGCCAAGCGAGATCATGGTAATCACCGCGGCCACACCGATTACCATCCCGAGTGTGGTCAGAATCGAACGCAGCTTATTGGCACGGATCGCCGCGATCGATATGCGCAATATCTCGAAGAATTGCATTACCGTCCCGTCTGGAAGGTTCCGCCTGCGCGTCGCTGCGCCCAATCCTGGAACCGTTGTTGTGATTGCACCAGGCCCGCCGTCGGCAGAATCAACACGCTGTCGTCCGGGTTGAGTCCGTCCAGCACGGCAATGTACGAGAAATCGGTCAATCCGGTCCGAATGCGTGTCGCGGTTGGCTGACCATTGCGCACCGCGACGACTACATAGCTACCGTCCGGTCCGCGCCGGCCGCCACCGGGACGTCCGCCCATTGGACGACGCCCACTGTGTTGTCCCGACCAGTTGCCGCGTGGACGTTCGCTATTGCCCTCCGACGGCCGTTTGGCCATTTGTCCATCGGCCGTGTCGGCCGAATCGGGAGTCGCGTCTTTGCGCTCCGATTGGTCACTCTGTGACAACTGTTCTTGAACCTGCTCCGGTGTCAAACCGACCATTGGTGCGACCACATTCAAATCCTGCGGCGATGTCAATGCTGCGGTGGGAATCGCCAGTGCGTTTTCCACCGAGCCAACGTGGATTTCGACTTCCGCATTCATACCGGGACGCAACAAGAGTCCGGGATTTTCGATGCGCATCAAAGCCGGGAACATCGTCACATTCTGTTCCACGATCGCTTCGGCGCCGATGCGCAATACGTCGCCTTCAAATGTCCGATTCCGAAACGCATCAACCTGAATGGTCACCGACATGCCTGGACGGATCTTGCCCACGTCGGCCTCGGTGACAAACGCCCGAACCTGCACCGTATCGAGATTGGCCATACGCATTAACACCGATCCTCCGGCGATATCGCGGCTCGCCGATGTGATCACGGTGCCCTCTTCAATCGACTTGCTCAGAATGATCCCGTCGCTCGGCGCCCGAACCTCGGTCTCTTCGAAGGCAATACGGGCGTCCTCAAGCGCTGTCCGCGCACGAATAATAGTTGCGTAAGCCGATGCTTCGGCGAGCTTGGCGTCTTCGAACACCTCGTCGGTAATCGACCCACTCTCATGCAATTCTTCGGCACGCCGCAGCCGTGACCGGGCGATTTCCAACTCGGCGGCGGCCACCGCCGAATCCGCCTCGGCTTGAACGACCGCATTACGGGGTAAGCGCGGATCGACGCGAACCAGAAGATCCCCGGTGCGGACTGCGTCCCCTTCTTCCACATTGACTCGGACGATTTCCCCTGAGGCTTTCGATTTCACCTCGACCACTTTGATCGGCTCGACGACACCGGCCGCATTCGCCGTCACCACGATGTCGCGTTGCGAGACCGCAACCTGACGATACAGTTTCTGCTCGACCGGCTCCTCACACCCGATGAGAAAGAACACTCCGGCAACGGCGACTGCTACGAAACTCAAATAGCGTTGTATCACCCTGACTCCTTATCCAGGCTGTCCGTAATCGATCTTCCGTTGCCAGGCGAGAGAGCAACGAGTCGTCAACATGATGGATGTAGATGAAATCCATCATGCCCATCATTATAACAGTTGAAGCGGAAAACCGATCCCTAAGTCTACCATAACCTGACAATGTTGGGTGGATAGAGCGATTGTGAGGTTCTCCGTTCCGGTCGGGAAGCCGCGAGGGTTGACTTCCTTCTTACTCTCGTTCGGGTGGCATGGGCCCTCAGGGCCTGTTGAAAGAGTCGTGTGTTGATTCCAGGCCAGATGATGCAACTGAATGAGACAATCATAACCTCGCGTAGGTGCGGCTCTTAGCCGCACCGGTCCGGCTAAGAGCCGGACCTACGCGATAAACCTGTGGGCTCCTCAACACGCCCTTTAGAGCGATTGTCAGAACTATCTTCCGATTGAACACGCGATGTAGTAC